>JBFGDW010000371.1:0-3365 GCA_041580435.1 Candidatus Polarisedimenticolia bacterium
AGACCAGCTTGTTCCACATCCGGAGGCCGCCCTTCTTGGACTCGCCGAAGTAGTCCGAGTTGAACACCCGGGTGATGTTCCGCTCCAGATCCACGGCGATGAGCCGGTCCGAGGGGAACCCCTCGGCCTTCAGGTTGGGGGTGTAGATCACGGTGACCGCCGGCTGGAAGGCCTCCCGCTCGGCCTCGGGCACCTGGAAGTACAGGGTCTTCTGCATGGCCGCGATGTTGGCGTTGGCCGACTCGATGATGAGCCGGGCCGGGGTGCGAAAGGCCGGGTCGTTGCCGATGTACCCATCGATGACCAGCATCTCCTGCCGGGAGATGTACTCGTCCTGGAGGGCGGCCATGCGGCGGCCCTCGGCGGCGGGGAGGGTCTGGTCCGAGTGCTCCTCGGGCCGGTCGGTGATGACGTAGGTGGAGGCCTTGGACCGCGCCACCACCCGGGTGGCGACGTTGAGATTGCCGAACTCGGTGGGCCGGGCGTTGGGCATCTTCTCGATGAGGCGGCGCAGCGCCGCCACGTCGGGGTTCCACAGAACTTGGGCCGGGGCCACCGGCAGATCAGGCTTCGCGCTCATGGGACGATCTCTCCGCAAGGATGTCTGGTCGGGTGGCCAAGTATAGCCCATCCCTTGCGCTGGGGCCCCGCGCCTGCGAGCATGGCCCCATGGACTGGTCCCGCATCGGCCGCCTCTGGTCGTTCCCGCGGCGCAACCTCTCTCCCCGCAGCCGGTGGGAGTACATCGGGCTGAGCCGCGAGGACGCCTACCGGATGATGGACGGCTCGTCCTGCGAGGAGGATCTGCGCCGCCGCGGCGAGCGCATGGCCCGGGCCTTCGCCGACGCCCTCGAGATCGGCCCGGGGGAGGACGTGCTGGAGGTGGGCTGCGGCGTGGCGCGGGTGGGCCGCGAGCTGGCTCCCCTGTGCGGCAGCTACACCGGCGCCGACATCTCCCGCAGCCTGCTGCGCCGCGCCGGTGAGCGAGCGGGTGGGCTGGGGAACGTCTCCCTGGTGCACCTGCAGGAGCCCGGGCTCACCGAGCTGCCCGACGCCGGTTACGGCCGGCTCCTCTGCCACCTGGTCTTCCTGCACCTGGACGAGCCGGAGATCCGTCTCCTCCTGAAGGAGTTCAGGCGCGTCCTGACCCCGGGGGGTGTGGCCTACTTCGACGCCTGGAACCTGCGCCATGGCGATGTCTGGGACCTGTTCCGGAAGGAGTCGCTGGATCCCCGGACCCGCCGGCTGCCGCACCGATCGCGCTTCTACACCCGCGAGGCCGTGGAGGACTGGCTCGACGCCAGCGGCCTGGTGCCGCTGTGGGTGGCCGACGGCACCTTCCTGGTGCAGGTGGTGGCCGGCCGCCGCGACGGAGACGCGGCCCGGCAGCAGGCCATGGCGGCGCGGTTGCGGCGGGCGGGGAAGCGGCTGATACCTGCCGGGCGCCTGGACTTTCCGCCCCCGGCCTAGTCCGGGCAGGCGGTGGAGAGGCGGGGAAGGGGGGCGGGCCCATACGATCCGCTGCCGCAGGCGTTGCGGCCGCGCACCAGGTACCAGAACCCATCTCCAGGTCCCGGCACGGCGCCGTCGGTGGCGGTGGCCGCGGCGATGCCTGACGCCAGGCAGAACTCCCCGGCTCCCCCCCCCACCGGCAGCTCGGCCAGGCTGCCGCGGATCACGTCGTGGACCGTGGCGCTGCCGGCACCGGTGGCCGCGTCCCAGGAGAGGGTCAGACCACCCGCCGCCCCGGCGCCCAGGCCGGTGACCTCGGAGGGGACGGCGTTGACTCCCGGGTCCAGGGGAGCACAGTCGCAGGCATAGGCCATGGGCGTGACCAGCAGCGACCAGGCGTTGAGGCTGCCGGTGTCGAAGATCTCGTTGTCGGCCACCAGCAGCGTCCAGTTCCCCTGGGTGGAGCCGCCGGCGTAGCGGCTCATCTGCCCGGTGGGATCCGGCGCGGTCCACTCGGGGGAGTTGAAGGCCGCCTGCCAGGAGCCGGTGAAGGGAGCCGCCGACGCGCCGGCCACCATCAGGTCGCCGGTGGCACTGTCATCCAGGACGGTGCCCATGAAGTTGTCGCCGGTGTTCATCCCCAGCCCGCAGCCCAGGTCGGGATCGCAGTCGTACATCCGGAAGACCAGGTCGGCGCCGAACCCGCCCGGGGAGCGCAGCAGCACCGACAGGTCCCCCACGGCGGTGTGGATCAGCTCGTCGATGCGCAGGTCCAGGTCCAGGATGTGCAGGTCCGCCGCCACCGACAGCACGTCGGCCACTCCCCGGGGATCGGCCTCGGGGATGGGCAGGCCACCCGGGATGGTCCGGGTGAAGACCACCGGTGCGCCCGGCCCCACCGGCTGGCCCACCCGCAGGGTGAAATGGGTGGTGGTGATGCCCAGCGCGCTGTCGGTGGTCAGGGTGAAGAAGAGGCGCTGGCCGCAGGCGGCACCGGCATCCAGGGTGAAGGAGAAGGGATCGCCGGTGGCCGCCCCCTGGGCGGGGATGGCGCCATAGGCCGATGTCACGTCCCCCAGCACCACCCCGGGGCTGGAGGTGGACAGGGTGGCCGACACGGCGCTCACCCCCCTGGCGGCCCCCCGCCAGGGGTTGGTCAGCTCCACGGTCAGGCTGACGCTCTCCCCGGGATCCAGGAAGCCATCGCCGTTGCCGGCGACATCGTCCAGCGTGACCTGGCCCGCCTGCAGGTGGGGCAGCAGGAACGACTCGCCCACCCCCACCCGGGTGGCGTGCCCCAGGGAGGCCTCGGCGCCGTACCCCAGCCCACGGTCGGCGAACCCGCCCCACAGGGCCTCCTCGTGGGCGCAGCCGGTGGCGGCACAGTCGGCCAGGAGGAGGGCGTCCCGGGCCTGGGCGAAGCTGGGGTCCAGGGGCGTGAGCTTGAGAGCGTCGGTGACGATCTGCAGCATGGCGTCGCTGCCGGCGGCCACGTCCCCTCCCAGCGAGGCGATGATGCGGCTGCGGGCCTCCCACAGGGACAGGGCCCAGATCTCGCCGGCGTTGTGCACCTCCCAGGCGCCGCCGAACTCCAGGCCCAGCGGGTTGGGGGCGATCCCGCCGCTCATGGAATCGGTGGTCTCGTCCACGTCGGCCCAGGTGAGGGGGTTGACGGTGTTGTCGGTGCTGTACGGGAAGCGGCGCACGCCGTAGGCGTAGTTGTCGGTGTAGATCCCCGACAGGAGGTAGCTGGTCCAGCCGCCCACTGTGTACCGCCCGGCGGGATCGTCGGCGGGCTGGCGGTTGAGCAGGGCCAGGGCGTAGAAGTCGCTCCATCCCTCGCCCATGGCCAGGCCCGGTCCCCACTGCAAGCCTGCGGCATCGCCGATGATGCGGTTGGTCATGCCGTGGGC
>JBFGDW010000372.1:0-3360 GCA_041580435.1 Candidatus Polarisedimenticolia bacterium
CAGCCCCCCCACCAGGATCAGCCCCGCGGACCCCCACAGCCCGTGCCCGGATCCGATCCAGCCAGCCCCCCAGAGGGCGCCCAGGATCAGCGCCACGCCCGCCAGCACCTCGGCCGCGCCCAGCAGCCCGAAGGCCCTCGCCTGGCTCAAGGCCGCCCCCCTGTGCAGCGGCACATCAAGCGCTACGGCCGCCCCGCCTTCTCGGCCTGCTCCAGCTCCTCCACGTAGATCTCGATCTTGTCCTTGATCTCCTTGTTGCGGACGCGGCGCGCCACCCACTTCAGGAACCGGCGGTCCGACAGGCCGCCCACCACGTCGGTGGCCTGGTCATAGAGCTCGGGCTCGTTGATCATCCGCCCCAGCGTCCCCTGCCCCTCGTCGATCTTGCGGAGGATGTCACCCAGATCCGCCACCAGGGCGTCCACCCGGGCCGCCATGGTCTCGCCGTAGGCCCGGTCCATGAGCAGCTTGCCGGCCAGCCCCTCGCCGGACCTGAGCTGTTCCGCCACTTCACCCAGGCTGGCCACGAGGGAGCTAGCCTCGGCCTGCAGGCGGATCAGCTCCGAGTCCTCCAGCAGGAGCTGCCCCAGGAACCCCTCCCCCGCCTCCACCTTGGCCGTCACCGCGTCCAGCCGCTCCACCACGCTGGCCATGCGCCGGGTCATCTCCTCTCCGTACGCCTCGTCCATGAGCAGGCGCCCCAGGAGGCCTTCCCCGTTGCGGATGCTGCCGGTGATGCTGCTCAGGTTGGCCAGGGTGCGGGTGGCCTCGTCCACCGCGTCCTCGCCAAAGCTGGGGTCCTTCACCAGCCGGGACAGCACGCTATCCCCCTCGTTGAGGTAGGACAGCAGCTCGTTGAGCTGGGTGGAGATGGACTCCACATTGGTGGCGATGGTCTGGCCCTGGGCGATGATCTGCTCCACCTCGCTGCGGGGCGAGTCGATGTACCCCCCCTCGGGGATGAGGGGAGCCGCCGGATTCCCCGGCTTCACCTCCACGTACTTCTCGCCGGACAGGTAGGTCAGGTTCTTGAGGGTGGCTGTGGTCCCCTCGCGGATCCGGTGGGAGTAGCTCCGGTCCACTGCGAACTCCACGTCCACCTCCTGCTTGTCGATGTCCACCGGGAGCTTGATGCGGGTCACCACGCCCACCTGCACGCCGATGAGGCGCACCGGCGCTCCCACCGCCAGCCCGTCCACGTTGGGAAAGTCGGTCACATAGGTGGCCCGGTCCCGGAAGAAGCCCTGCTCCCGGCCCAAAGTGAGGATGGCCACCGCCGCCAGGATGAGGGCGATGGTGATGACCAGGCCCACCGTGGTGGTCTTGTACCTATCCACTCGCACCGATGCCTCCTCCCGCCTCAAGGAAACGCTGCAGGGTCTCCGACGGGCTCCGGGCGGCCTCCTGCAGGGTGCCCACGAACGCCATCCGCCCGTCCTTGAGCCAGGCGATCCGGTCGGCCACCACCCGGGCCGACAGGATATCGTGAGTCACCACCACCGAGGTGACCTTGAGCGCCCGCTGCAGGTTCCGGATGAGGGCGTTGATGGCCTGGGCCGTGATGGGGTCAAGACCGGTGGTGGGCTCGTCGTAGAGCAGCGCCCGGGGGCGCAGGGCGATGGCCCGGGCCAGGGCCACCCGCTTGCGCATCCCCCCTGACAGCTCCACCGGCATCAGGCCCTCCACGTCCTCCATCTCCACGTGGGACAGCACCTCCGCCACCCGCTCCCGGATGGCGTCCTCGGACATGTCGGTGTGCTCCCTGAGGGCATAGGCCACGTTGTCCAGCACGTTCATGGAATCGAACAGCGCCCCGGCCTGGAACAGCATCCCCACCTTCTTGCGCACCGGCAGGAACTCGTCCTCGCTCAAGCCGGAGACCTCCTCGCCGTCAACCCACACCTGGCCCCGGTCGGGGCGCAGCAGGCCGATGGTGTGCTTGATGAGCACGCTCTTGCCGGTACCGCTGCCCCCCACCACCACCACCGTCTCCCCCTCATCGATGTCCAGGTCGACGCCGCGCAGGACCGGCTTGGCGCCGAACGCCTTCTCCACGCCCAGGTAGCGGATGAACGGCGGGGCGCTCATCCCAGGGCCCACAGCAGGAGCTTGGTGATGAAGAAGTCCGAGACCAGGATGGAGATGGAGGCGGCCACCACCGTCCGCGTGGTGGCCTCTCCCACCCCGGCGGCCCCGCCCCGCACCGTGAGCCCCCGGTGGCAGGCGATGAGGGAGATGATGAGGGCGAAGACGGCGCTCTTGATGAGCCCCGACGCCACGTCGGCCAGGCTCAGGGCCCGGATGACGTGCTGCAGGTAGTAGGCCGGCGTCTGGTGGATCTCGGTGACGGCGATGATGAGGCCGCCGAAGATGCCAATGATGTCGGCCAGCACCACCAGCAGGGGGAGCATGATGAGGGTGGCCAGCACACGGGGAACCACCAGCTTCTTGATGGGGTTGGCGGCCAGGGCCCGGATGGCGTCCACCTGCTCGGTCACCGCCATGGAGCCCAGCTCCGCGGTGATCCCGGCGCCCACCCGGCCCGCCACCATGAGGGAGGTCAAGACGGGCCCCAGCTCACGCACCAGCGACAGGGCCACCAGGTCGCCGATGAAGACCTGCCCGCCGTAGTTGGCCAGGGAGTAGGCGGTCTGCACCGCGATGACCAGGCCGGTGAAGAGGGCCACGATGCAGGTGATGCTCAGGGAGAGCACACCCACGTGGTAGAGCTGATCCACCAGGAGCCCCAGCCCCACGGGCCGGCGCAGCCCGTAGCGGAGCGTGTCCCAGGCCAGAATGCCCAGGCCGCCAAGATCTTCCAGGGTTTCCCGCAGTGCGCCGTTCATGGCCTCCCTCAGGAGCGGCCATTATGGGAAGGCCGCCACGAGCCCGTCAAGCGCCGGTCCCCCGGACCGTCTCCAGGTGCGGGCGACTCCCGGCGAGACCCGCGGCATGGAGCAGCGCGAAGAGCCCGTCGGCGGCCCCCAGCAGCAGGAAGACGGACGGCCGCCCGAAGAAGAGCACCGCGCCGGCGAGGAAGGCGCAGCCCATGGCGCGCACCAGCACGGCGCCGGCGGCCACCCCCCGGTAGCGAACCGGCTCCCGCGCCGCCAGGGTGTAGAAGAAGGCGAGGCCCAGGAGGAAGACGCTGAGGAAGCGCTCAACCGAAAGATGGCCGAGGTAAACGCCGGAACATGGACTGACGACGGGAGGCAGACGGTAGCGGAGTACCTCGACCGCTGGCTAGCGCGACGGAGTCAGCAGCTGAAGGCTACGACGGCGGATACATACAGGACGCACGTAGAGAAGTATCTCAAACCGGAACTGGGGCAGCTAAAACTGCGCGAGCTCCGCCCTGAC
>JBFGDW010000373.1:0-3320 GCA_041580435.1 Candidatus Polarisedimenticolia bacterium
CGCTGCGCGTGGTGCTGGATGGCGCCCTGCGCACGCCGCCGGAAGCCCGCCTCCTGCGGGTCCGGGGCGGCGGCCCTGTGCTAATCTATGGACTCCCCCGACACTCTGGCAGGCGGCGCGGCCTGGAACGGTCCGGCGCCGAGGTGGTGCTCCTGGCCGGCCGCGAGGGGCGCCTGGATCCCGCAGCCGTGCTCGAGGATCTGGGCACCCGGGGCGTGGGCACGGTGCTGCTGGAGGGGGGCGGCGAGGTGGCGTGGTCCTTCCTCGCGGCGGGCCACGTGGACCGGCTCGTATGGTACGCCGCGCCGCGACTCATGGGCGGCGGCGGCGTGCCGGTCCTGGGCGGCAAGGGCGCTGCCGCCCCGGAGCGGGCGCCGGCCGTGGGCGGATTGCGGGTCACCCGGGTGGGGCCCGACCTGGAGATCACGGGCCGGCCGCTCAACCGGGCCCGCTGGAAGGACTGAGACCGACGTGTTCACCGGGATCGTCACCGAGAAGGGGAGCCTCGTGACGGTGGAGCGCACCGCCGAGGGGGCGCGGCTGCGCATCGCCTGCCGGATGGCCGGAGAGGGGCTGGCCCGGGGAGAGAGCATCAGCGTGTCGGGCGCCTGCCTGACCGTGGAGGAGTGTGACGGCCGGTCGTTCACCGTCACCGCCTCCCCCGAGACCCTGCGCAAGACCACGCTGGGTACGTGCCGGGCCGGCACCACGGTGAACCTGGAACGGGCCCTGGCCCTGGGGGATCGCATGGGGGGGCACCTGGTCCAGGGGCATGTGGACGGTGTGGGGCGGGTCCGGGAGGTCCGCGCCGAGGGGGTCAGCCGTGTGCTGACCCTGGACGCGCCCGAGGCGGTACGGCCCCACCTGGTGGACCGGGGGTCGGTGGCCGTGGACGGGGTTTCGCTGACGGTGACCGGCGTCCAGCCCGGGAGCTTCCAGGTGACCCTCATCCCGGCCACCCTGGCAGCGACGACGCTGGCATCGCTGCGCCCGGGCGATGCCGTCAACCTGGAGGCCGACGTGATCAGCAAGTACGTGGCCCGGCACCTGCTCGCCGCGCGGGAAGCCGGCGCGGAGGCGCCCGCGGCCTGGCTGGCGGCAGGAGGCCGGGACTGACATGCCGTTTGCCACCATCAAGGAGGCTCTCTCGGAGATCCGCGCCGGCCGCATGGTCATCGTGGTGGACGACGAGGATCGGGAGAACGAGGGGGATCTCACCCTGGCGGCCGAGAAGGCCACCCCCGAGGCCATCAACTTCATGGCCCGCTACGGCCGCGGCCTGATCTGCCTGCCCATGACCGCCGAGCGGCTGGACGCCCTGGAGATCCCTCTCATGGTGGAGAAGAACACGGCCGCCTACCGCACGGCCTTCTGCGTCTCCATCGAGGGGCGGCGCAACGTCTCCACCGGCATCTCGGCGGCGGACCGGGCCGCCACCATCCTGGCGGCCGTCCACCCGGACACCCGTCCCGAGGACCTGGCCCGGCCAGGCCACGTCTTCCCGCTGCGGGCCCAGCCCGGCGGCGTGCTCAGGCGCGCCGGGCAGACCGAGGCCGCCGTGGACCTGGCGCGGCTGGCCGGGCTGGCCCCCGCCGGCGTCATCTGCGAGATCATGAACGAGGACGGCACCATGGCCCGGGTTCCCGACCTGGAGGCCTTCGCCCATCGCCACGGCCTCAAGATGGTCCTGGTGGCAGACCTCATCCGCTACCGCATGCGCCACGAGCGCCTGGTCCGGAGGGTGGCCCAGCCCAGCCTGCCCACGCGTTTCGGGGAATTCCGCCTCATCGCCTACCGGTCGCGGCTGGAGCGCAAGACCCATCTGGCTCTGGTGCTGGGGGAGATCGACCCTGAGCAACCGGTGCTCATGCGGGTCCACTCCGAGTGCCTGACCGGCGACGTCTTCGGCTCCCTGCGCTGCGACTGCGGCCAGCAGCTGGAGCGGGCCATGGAGATCATCGCCCAGGACGGGCGGGGGATCATCGTTTACCTTCGCCAGGAGGGGCGCGGCATCGGGCTCATCAACAAGCTCCGGGCTTACGAGCTGCAGGATGCCGGCGCCGACACGGTGGTGGCCAACGAGAGGCTGGGATTCAGGGCCGACCAGCGTGACTACGGCATCGGAGCCCAGATCCTCAGCGACCTGGGGGCGCGCAAGCTGCGGGTGCTCAGCAACAACCCGGTCAAGTTCGTGGCCCTCAAGGGGTACGGCCTGGAGATCGTCGAGCGCGTGCCGCTGGAGATCACCCCTGACAGCCACTCCCGCCGCTACCTCAAGACGAAGAAGGAGAAGCTGGGCCACCTGCTGGACTCGGTGTGAGGGAGCGCCCGGACAGGGCGCCTTGACACCTGTCTCAAGTCCTTGAATAATGAACGGTTTATTCCGGCGGGACCGGGCGTCCCGCGGCGGGAGACTCCGGTGTTCGAGAACCTGTCCCAGCGCCTAGGGGACGTCTTCAAGAAGCTGCGCGGCCAGGGGCACCTGACCGAGGCCAACATGCAGGCGGGCCTGCGGGAGATCCGCATGGCCCTTCTGGAGGCCGACGTGCAGCTCCAGGTGGCCAAGGAGTTCCTCAAGCGGGTGCAGGCCAAGGCCGAGGGGCAGGAAGTCCTGCGCTCCCTCACCCCCGCCCAGCAACTGGTCAAGATCGTCCACGAGGAGATGGTGGGGCTGCTGGGGGAGCGGCATCAGGAGCTGCGCATGGCCTCCCGGCCCCCCACTGTGATCCTCCTGGCGGGACTGCAGGGATCGGGAAAGACCACCACCGCCGCCAAGCTCGCCGGGCGCCTCCGCTCCCGCGGCCGCAGCCCGCTCCTGGTCCCGGCGGACCTGGCGCGGCCCGCCGCCATCGAGCAGCTGCGGCGGCTGGGCCAGCAGGCGGAGGTGGCGGTCCACGCCAGCGACCCCTCGGCCCGCCCCCTGGATGTGGCCCGGGCGGGCCTGGAGGAGGCGCGGGGGCGCGGGCACGACGTGGTCCTGGTGGACACGGCGGGCCGGCTCCACGTGGACGCCGACCTCATGAGCGAGCTGCAGGAGCTCGCCCGGGAGCTGTCGCCCACCGAGATCCTGTACGTCGCCGACGCCATGACCGGGCAGGATGCGGTCACCAGCGCCCGCAGCTTCCACGAGGCCGTCGGTCTCACCGGCGTGATCCTCTCCAAGCTGGACGGCGACGCCCGGGGTGGCGCCGCCCTGTCGGTGCGCTCGGTGACCGGCGTCCCCATCCGCTTCGTGGGGCTGGGGGAGAAGCTGGAGGAGCTGGAGCCGTTCCATCCCGAGCGGATGGCGTCCCGGATCCTGGGGATGGGGGACGTGCTCA
>JBFGDW010000374.1:0-3276 GCA_041580435.1 Candidatus Polarisedimenticolia bacterium
ACGACGCCGTGGAGACCGTTGGCTTCCGCCTGGAGGGGGAGGGGATCCGGGCCGGCTACGCCACCGATCTGGGGGCCGTGGACGCCGCGGTGGAGGAAAACCTGCGCGACTGTCATATCCTTGCCCTGGAGGCCAACCACGACGTGGACATGACCCGCCAGGGACCCTACCCGTGGCCGCTCAAGGAGCGCATTCTGGGCGCGCGCGGCCACCTGTCCAACGACGAGGCCGGCGCCCTGCTGGCGCGGGTGGTGGGCGCCGAGACCCGCCACGTGCTCCTGGCCCACCTGTCGGAGACCAACAACTCCCCCCACCGCGCCCTGCTCACCGCCCAGATGGGGCTGGAGCGGTCCGGTAACCCCCGGGCGGGGCTGTCGGCGGCGTCCCAGGGGACGCCGGCCGCGCCCTGCGTCCTGTGAGGACGGCGTGATCGAGCGCTACAGCCGCCCGGAGATGGCCGCCCTCTTCAGCGACGAGGCGCGCTTCCAGCGCTGGCTGGACGTGGAGGTGGCGGCGTGCGAGGTGCTGGCGCGCCGAGGGCAGGTGCCCGCCGAAGCGCTGGAGGTGATCAAGCGCAAGGCCGGGTTCGACACGGCCCGGATCCACGCCATCGAGGCGGAGGTCCGCCACGACGTCATCGCCTTCCTGGCCAGCGTGGCCGAGAAGGTGGGCCCGGAGGCCCGCTACATTCACTACGGCATGACCTCCTCGGACGTGGTGGACACGGCCCTGGCGCTGACCCTGTTCGAGGCGGCGGACCTGATCCAGAAGGGGCTGGAGCGGCTGGCCCGCACCTGCCGGGAGCAGGCGCTGGCGCACCGGCGCACGGTCATGGTGGGGCGCACCCACGGCATCCACGCCGAGCCCACCACCCTGGGGCTCAAGTTCCTGCTCTGGTACGCCGACCTGCAGCGGTCCATGGACCGGCTCGCCGCCGCCCGGGAGCGGCTGCGGGTGGGGAAGCTGTCGGGGGCCGTGGGGACCTACGCCCACCTGGACCCGGACATCGAGGCCGAGGTCTGCAAGCTCCTGGGACTGGAGCCGGCCCCGGTGTCCACCCAGGTGCTGCAGCGGGACCGCCACGCCGAGTACCTGTCGGTGCTGGGGATCATCGCCTCCAACCTGGAGAAGATCGCCACCGAGATCCGCAACCTCCAGCGGACCGATATCCGGGAGGTGGAGGAGCCGTTCGCCCGGGGGCAGAAGGGCTCGTCGGCCATGCCCCACAAGCGCAACCCGGTGGGTTGCGAGAACATCTCCGGGCTGGCCCGGGTGGTCCGGGCCAACGTGCAGGCCGGGATGGAGAACATCGCCCTCTGGCATGAGCGCGACATCTCCCACTCCTCGGTGGAGCGGGTGATCCTGCCCGATTCGTCCATCCTGGTGGACTACATGCTCCACCGCCTGGACGGGATCCTCTCCCGCCTGCACGTCTACCCGGACCGCATGCGCGAGAACCTGGAGCGCATGCGCGGCCTCATCTTCTCCGGCGAGGTGCTGCTGGCCCTGGTGCGGACCGGCCTCACCCGGCAGGAGGCCTACGACCTGGTGCAGCGCAACGCCATGCAGGTGTGGGAGCGCAAGGGAGGGCTCAAGGAGCTGCTGGCCGCCGATCCCGACGTGGGCGCCCGGCTCCCAGCCCAGGAACTGGACCGGATCTTCGACATGGACCACCAGCTCCGCAACGTGGAACGGATCTACCGGCGGGTGCTGGGCGAGGGGGCGGGGACAGCATGAAGGCACGCATCTACGTGACGCTGAAGCAGGGGGTCCTGGACCCGCAGGGGAAGGCGGTGTGCCACTCCCTTCACGAGCTGGGGTACGGCGAGGTGGAGGAGGTGCGCATGGGCCGCTACCTGGAGCTGGAGCTGGACGGACGGCGCCAGGACGCCCGGCAGCGCCTGGACGAGATGTGCCGGCGGCTCCTGTCCAATCCGGTCATCGAGGACTTCCGGGTGGAGCTGGACTGATGCGCATCGCGGTCATCGTCTTCCCCGGCTCCAACTGCGAGCACGATGTCTACCATGTCCTCAAGCACCAGCTCGGGGCCGACGCACGCTTCGTCTGGCACAAGGCGGCGGACCTGGACGGCTTCGACGCGGTGGTGCTGCCAGGAGGCTTCTCCTACGGTGACTACCTCCGCTCGGGGGCCATGGCGGCCCTCTCGCCGGTGATGGGCCCGGTGCGCCAGCTAGCGCGGTCGGGAGCGCCGGTGCTGGGGATCTGCAACGGCTTCCAGATCCTGTGCGAGGCGGGGCTGCTTCCGGGCGCGCTGCAGCGCAACCGGGATCTCCGGTTCATCTGCAAGGATGTCCCCCTGCAGGTGGAGAACGTCGCCACGCCCTTCACGTCCCTCTACGCCGAGGGGGAGACGTTGCGCCTGCCGGTGGCCAACTTCGACGGTTCCTACTTCGCGGCGCCGGAGGACCTGGACCGGCTGGAAGGGGAGGGGCGGATCGTCCTGCGGTACCTGGACAACCCCAACGGATCGGCCCGGGACATCGCCGGGATCGTGAACGCAGCCGGAAACGTCCTGGGGCTCATGCCCCATCCGGAGCGGGCCAGCGACCCGCTGCTGGGCAACGAGGACGGCCTGAGGATGTTCCGCTCCCTCACCACCCACCTGGTGGGCGCCTGACGCCGAAAAGGCGGTCCTAGCCGCGGCGCCCGCCGCGTCCGGCCCGCTGCAGCAGTGCCCGGGGGGAGCGGAGGGCGCGCTGGGGCCCCCCGGAGAGGTCTGGCTCGGAGGCCGGTCCGTGGGGCGGCGCCGGCGGCAGGTCCGCGGCCAGCGTCGGGACCGGGTCCAGGGCGACCATCCGGGCCTGGAACGGCGCCGGCGGGGGCGGGTCGAAGTGGAGCGCCCGGCCGCTTCTGGGATGCAGGAAGAACAGGCCGCAGGCATGCACCGCCAGGCGGCCCGGGCCCCCGTCCAGGGGCAGGGGAGCCAGGCCGGCCGTCGCCAGGGCCCGCAGCGGGTCGGCGCCGGCGTCGGGAGGCGGGACGAGCCGGAGCAGGTCAGCATCCCGGAAGCGTCGCAGCCGCTTGTAGCTCCACCCGGAGGCGCCCAGAGGTCCGGAGGCCCGGCCGGCGGAGCCCTGGACCAGCGCCAGGAATCGACGCCCGGCCCGTCCAGACTCCAGCTGGCTGGCGAGCTGCCGGCTGGCCCGCAGGTGTCCCGCCGCCAGGGTGACCCCCGAGAGGCGGCGGTCCAGAGGCAGCAGGACGCGCCAGGGTCGCCCGGGGCGCTGGCGAGCGCCGGCCTCGCGGCCGGCCCGA
>JBFGDW010000375.1:0-3233 GCA_041580435.1 Candidatus Polarisedimenticolia bacterium
GAGGAGATCCGGACCCGTCTGGGCCAGGAAGGGGCGCTGGAGTTCGAGGCGCTGCTCAGCGAGGTGACGAGCCTGGACATGATGGTGGTCACCTTCCTGGCCATCCTGGAGCTGGCGCGACAGGGCGCCCTGCGCGTGGACCAGCGAGGGCCCTTCGCTCCCATCCGCCTGCGCCCGGCTGCCGCCTGATGGCCGACTTCGCCCAGCTCACGGCGGTGGTGGAGGCGCTGCTGTTCGTGTCGGAGCGGCCCCTCCCCGCCAAGGAGCTCACCGAGTTTCTTCCGTCCACCGGGGAGGAGCAGGTCCGTGCCGCCCTCTCGGCCCTGGCCACCCGTTACGCCACCACCGACTGCGGCCTGCGCCTGGAAGAGGTGGCCGGCGGCTACCGCCTGGCCACCCGTCCCGAGCTGGGGGAGACGGTCAAGGAGTTCTTCCGGCTGAAGAACCGGCAGAGGCTGTCCCGGGCTGCCCTGGAGACGCTGGCCATCATCGCCTACAAGCAGCCGGTCACCAACCCCGAGATCCAGGAGATCCGCGGCGTGTCCGCTGATGGTGTGCTTCGCACCCTCCTGGAACGGCGGCTGGTGCGGGTCTGCGGACGCAAGGACACCGTGGGCAAGCCGCTGCTGTACGGCACCACACGGGGCTTTCTGGAGCACTTCGGCCTGGCCGCCCTGGACGACCTGCCGCCGGTGGAGGAGTTCGGCGAGATGCTGGGGGAGGGGACCACCGAGCACCTGCAGGGCGCCCTGGAGCATCTCCCCGGCGGCGATCCGTCCTCCATGATGGCCCTGGAGGACGGGTCAGAGGCAAAGGGCGAGGCGGAGCCGCCCGCCAGGGAGGCGCCCGAGGCGGCAGGCGGGGAGGCTCCACGGCCCCGGCCGCGCCCCGCCGGCCTGGGGGAGAACGGGGCATGACGGGCGAGCGGATCCAGAAGGTGCTCTCCCACGCGGGGGTCGCCTCGCGGCGCGAGGCCGAGAGGCTCCTGGCCGCGGGACGGATCCGCGTCAACGGCCGCGTGGTGTGCGAGCCGGGCACCCGGGTCGGCCCGGAGGACCGCATCCAGGTGGACGGCCGGACGGTGGCGCGCGACCAGGAGCCGCGCTACCTGCTCATGTACAAGCCCCGCGGGTGCGTGACCACCCTGGCCGACCCCGAGGGGAGGCCCACGGTGATGGCGCACCTGCCCGCCACGGGGCCCAGGGTCTTCCCGGTGGGGCGGCTGGACTACGACACCGAGGGGCTGCTGCTCTTCACCAACGACGGTGACCTGGCCCAGGCCCTCATGCGCCCCCGCCACGGCGTTCCCAAGGTCTACCAGGCCAAGGTCAACGGGTGTCCCGATGCCGCCACCCTGGACCGCCTGCGCCGCCCCTTCCGGCTTGACGGACGGCCCAGCCGCCCGGCGCTGGTGGAGGTCCTTCACCAGCGCCGCCACGCCGTGCTCCAGATCACCTTGTGCGAGGGGCGCCGCAACCAGGTGCGCGAGATCTGCCGCCGCGTGGGACACCCTGTCATGCGCCTGCGCCGCGTGGCCTACGGCCCCCTGCGGGATCCCGCCCTGCGTCCTGGCCAGGTCCGCCCCCTCTCCCCGGACGAGATCGAGGCGCTGCGCCGGGCCGCCGGGGCACCGCCGGTGGAGGCGGCCTCGTGAGCGCTGGCCTGCCCTTCGGACTGAATCCACAGGTGGACTCCATCGTCCCCTACGAGCCGGGCAAGCCCACCGAGGAGCTCGAGCGGGAGATGGGGCTCACCGGCACGGTGAAGCTGGCGAGCAACGAGAACGCCCTGGGGCCATCGCCCCTGGCGGTGGAGGCCATGGCCCGGGCGGCCCGCGGCGTGCACCGCTCCCCCGACGGCGGCGGCTACGACCGCCGCCGCCGCCTGGCCGCCGAGCTGGACCTGCCTCCCGATCATCTCATCCTGGGGAACGGCTCCACCGAGATCGTGGAGATGCTGGCCAAGGCCTGCCTGCCTCCCGACGGCGAGGCCCTGGTCTCGGAGGGGGCCTTCATCATGTACCGGATCGCCGCGCTGGCCGCCTCGGCCCGGGTCCGGGCCATCCCCATGACAGGCGATCGGCGCCACGATCTGCCCGCCATGGCTGCCGGGGTGGGGCCGGCCACCCGCCTGGTGTTCATCGCCAATCCCAACAACCCCACCGGCACGCGGGTCTCCCGCCGCGAGCTGGACGAGTACTTCCGCAAGGTGCCCGCCTCGGTCCTCACGGTGGTGGACGAGGCCTACCGGGAGTACATCTCCGACCCCGACTACCCCGACGCGCTGGATCACCTGCGCCAGGGCCGCCGGGTCATGGTCCTGCGGACCTTCTCCAAGATCCACGGCCTGGCGGGGGCGCGCATCGGCTACGGCCTGGCCGACCCGTCCGTCATCCGCGCCCTGGAGAAGGTCCGGTCGCCCTTCAACACCAGCAGCATCGGGCAGGCCGGCGCCCTGGCGGCGCTGGACGACACCGCCCACCGGGAGCGCTCCCGGGTGGAGAACGAGCGGCAGCGGTCGCGCATGGAATCCGCCCTGCGCTCCCGCGGCATCGAGCACGTCCCCTCCAGCGCCAACTTCGTCCTGGTGGCGCCGGGGCTGGCTGGAAGGCAGGCCTTCCGCCGGCTCCTGGCGCAGGGGGTCATCGTGCGGCCGGTGGACGGCTACGGCTTCCCCGACCACGTCCGGATCAGCGTGGGGACGGGCCCCGAGGTGGACCGGCTGCTGGCGGCCCTGGACGAGATGCGCCGGGAAGCGGGCCTGGGCGCCGCTTGACAGCCCAACCGGCGCCCGTTTAAAATGATGCGTTTTCAAGCGGTTATCGAGTCCTGACCCAGGACCGGCCCGCGCCGAATCCACGGGCCCCGGTGGTGGGGACTGCCGGCACGCCCCCAGGAGGTTTTTGATGGAGCCCCGAGAACAGCCGCAGGATCAGCAGGCACGACCCGATCGGGAGAGCCCGCCCACCAAGGCATCCCGGTCCGCCGGCGCCAAGAAGGTGAGCCAGGAGGTCGACCTGCTCGGGCAGGAGCCCGCCGAGCTCTCCCGCGAGGAGTACGAGAAGCTCCTCGACATGTACGACGACACCCTCAAGGACCTGTCCGAGGGACAGGTGGTCAAGGGCCGTGTCATCAAGGTGCTGCCCAATGAGGTCATCGTCGACGTCGGCTACAAGTCCGAGGGCATCATCGACCGGGACGAGTTCCTCGACCGGGAGGGAAAGGTGAGCGTCC
>JBFGDW010000376.1:0-3207 GCA_041580435.1 Candidatus Polarisedimenticolia bacterium
ACGAGGGGGATGAGCAGGGAGAGGAAGAAGGCGGCCAGGGCCAGGGGAGCCGGGAGCCGCGCCCGCCGCCGGAGCCAGTCGAAGTAGGGCCGGAACACCAGGGCCGCCACGCCGGCCACCGCCAGGGGCAGGAAGATATGGGAGAAGGCCCGCAGGAAGGCCGCCACCGCCCACAGCGCCGCTCCCGCCGCGGCCAGGATGACCACGAGGGACAGCAGGGTCACCGCAGTGGCCGCCAGCCGCTGCTGGCGCTCGCTCAGGCCCAGGCGCCCGCTCACGGCTCCGGCTCGCGGAGGATCTGGGCCGAGAAAACCTGCACCTCGAGGCTGTCGTCCCGGCCAGCCGCCCACTCGCGCCAGGCATCCCCGTCCAGGCCTGCCTTCAGGCAGGTGTGGCGCAGGAACGCCTCGCTGTCCCAACCCTGCTCCTGGGCCACCTGGGGCAGGAGGACGCCGCGCCGGGGGCCCCGGCCCACCATCAACCCGTCCCGGCCCACCTGGATGCCGCCGATGGAGTCCACCGGGCGGGGGGGTGAGAGCACGGAGATCTCGATCCGGGTGCGCGGCAGCTCGCCGGCCGTCAGCGCGGGGAAGCGGGGATCCCGGGAGGCCGCCGCCACCGCCAGCTCGTCCACCAGCTCGGGCAGGGGCAGGGAGGGGGTGAGAGCGCCGATGCACCCCCTCAGCTCGCCGTCCACGCGGAGGGTGACGAAGGCGCCGCGCGGGCCGGCGGGGAGGCTGCCGGCGGCGGGGGCCGGCCTCTCGGAGAGGCCGAGGTGGCGGGCCAGCGCGCCCCGGGCACGGGCCAGGAGCGCCTGCCCCTGGTCGTCCGTCAGAAGGCCGCTGTCGGGTGTGGGATCGGCGGACCTGCGGCCTGCTGCGGGCACCCTGGTCTCCTTGCCAGCCGGTCCCGGGCGGGCCGCCGGGGACCCTGTCAGCCGGCCAGGAGAGGTTCTAACATAGTGGGCATTCGCCAGCCAGCCAGAGGGAGGGATCCATGGGCGCTACCGGCAAGACCAAGGGGAAGATCGCGATCCTGGCGGAGAACGACTACCAGGATCAGGAGCTGTGGGTTCCCCTCTACCGCCTGCGGGAGGAGGGGTACGAGACGGTGGTCATCGGGCCGCGGGCCGGCCGCTACACCTCCAAGTACGGCTACCCCGTGGAGGCCACCCTGGCGGCGTCCCAGGCCCGGGCCGGCGACTACCTGGGGGTGATCATCCCGGGCGGCTGGGCTCCCGATCGCCTGCGCCAGGACGACGGCGTCCTCAAGCTGGTGCAGGCGCTGTCGGAGAAGGGGCGCGTGGTGGCCGCCATCTGCCACGCCGGCTGGGTGCTGGCCTCGGCGGGGGTCTGCCGCGGCAAGCGCGTCACCTGCTACGCCGCCATCCGCGACGACATGGTCCATGCCGGCGCCGAGTACCTGGACAAGGAGGTGGTGCAGGACGGCAACCTCATCACCTCCCGCAAGCCCGATGATCTGCCGGCCTTCTGCGCCACCATCATCCGCGCCCTGAAGGAGCAGGCGGACGGCGGCCGGTGAGCCGGACCGGCACGGGCGCCCCGCGCTTCGCGGACCGGATCCGGGGCCTGGTGCAGTCCGACATCCGGCGCATGTCCCGGGAGTGCGAGCGGGCCGGCGGGATCAACCTGGGCCAGGGGATCTGCGACCAGCCGGTGCCCGATCCCATCAAGGAGGCCGCCGCGGCGGCCATCCAGGCCGACCAGAGCATCTACTCCAAGTTCGAGGGGATCGACCTCCTGCGCCAGCGCATCGCGCAGAAGATGCGCGACTACAACGGTGTGGCGTGCGACCCGGACCGGCAGGTGGTGGTCACGGTGGGCTCCACCGGCGGCTTCGTGGCCGCCTGCATGGCGGCGGTGAACCCGGGCGACGAGGCCATCCTCTTCTCGCCCTTCTACGGCTACCACCTGAACATCCTGAACCTGTGCGGCGCCGAGATGAAGTTCGTGCGCCTCCACCCGCCGGACTGGAGCTTCGACCCGGAGGAGCTGCGCGCCGCCTTCGGCCCGCGCACGGCGGTGGTGGTGATCAACACCCCCTCCAACCCCTCGGGGAAGGTGTTCACCCGGGCCGAGCTGGAGCTCATCGGCAGCCTGTGCCAGCAGCACGATACCCTGGCCCTCACCGACGAGATCTACGAGTACATCCTCTACGACGGGCACGAGCACGTGAGCCTGGCCTCGCTGCCGGGCATGGCGGAGCGCACGCTGACCCTGTCGGGCTTCTCCAAGACCTACAACATGACCGGCTGGCGGCTTGGATACGCCGTGGGGCCCGATGCCTGGATGGAGAAGATCGGCGTGCTCAACGACCTGCTCTCCATCTGCGCCCCCACGCCGCTGCAGCACGGGCTGCTGGCGGCCTTCGACCTGCCGGAGGACTACTACCACCGGATGCGGGCCGATTACGCCCGCAAGCTGGAGATGACGTGGGAGGCATGTCTGGCGGCGGGTGTGACTCCCTACCGCCCCCAGGGGTCGTACTACCTGCTGGCCGACGTGAGCGCCCTGGGGCAGGGCGGCGACCGTGAGGCGGCCGCCTACCTCCTGCGGGAGGCCGGGGTTGCCACGGTGCCCGGCGGGTCGTTCTACGCCGACCCAGGTGACGGCAGGAGCCAGGTGCGTGTATGCTTCGCCAAAAAGGAGGCCGACCTGGAGGAGGCCTGCCGGCGCCTGGCCCGGCTGGGGCGGGGCAAATAGATTCATTGAATTCGCATCACCCACTGGAGTCTTTTATATAACAGGTCAGGGGAGTTACCGAACGGCCATTGACGCTGGGATCGCCCTGCCGTATGCGGGAGCACCAGGACGGCCTATGCGTCGCATGGGCCTGTGACTTTGGAAGCAACGGGGATCACAATGGATAACCGGGGAGTCGCGGGTCGGAGAACGATGGGATCGGGACGCCTGAGGACTGGCGTCATCGGCTTTGCACTGCTCCTCGCCCTCCCGGCCGTGGGGGGGCAGGAGATGCGGGAGGTGCGGGGCACCGGCTTCGCGCCGGGGCCCGAGGCCCCCCTGGCGGCCCCCGCCCTGCGCGGGCACCTGAGCCTGGCGGGCCGGCTCCAGGACGGTTTCCTGGTGCGCTGGAGCCGTCCGGCCGGGCCGCTCCTCACCCTGGAGGAGCCGGGCCTGCCCCCCTTGCCGGTGGATGCCGGGGCGGTGGAGATCCCCGCCGGCTTCA
>JBFGDW010000377.1:0-3167 GCA_041580435.1 Candidatus Polarisedimenticolia bacterium
AGATGCTAACGCCCGGACCCCCCGGTTGGTTGCAGGCCGGGACCTGGTCCAGGCGAACCGCCGCCGCTGGAGTGGATTCAGACCCCTCGCGATCTCACCGTTCCGGGGGAGCGCCTACTCGCAGAAGCTCCGCGCGCTCTGGGGACGGGCGCATGCGCCGGCGCTGGCGGTGTTGGCCGGCCGGGGCAGGCCATCCCGCGTGGTGCCGTAGCCGCCCTCCCAGTCCGGCGTGTTGCCGGCCAGCACGAAGAAGATGGCGTCCCCTGCGGCCGGGTCGGGTGTGAAGGAGGCGCTCCCCGTCGCCCCCAGACCGCACGCGGCGCCGGCCCAGGTGTAGGTGGAGACCTGGGCCAGGCTGCCGTAGTGGACGGTGTGGTCGGTGGCGCCGCAGGCCGGCGTGTAGCTCAGGGTGAGAGCGCCGGTGCCGGCGTCGTAGCCGGTGACCGTCAGCAGCGATGTGGGCCCTCCGCCGGCGGAGCCGGGGGGGTTGGTGGCCGGCGCCGTCAGGCCCGTGACCGGTGCCGAGGCCATCTCGTAGGGAGCTGACATCCCGGTGTTGAGCCAGGCATCGAGCAGGTTCACACCCTCGGATCCCAGGAAGGCGTCGGTGCCGTTGTTCTGCTTCCAGAGGAACTGGATGTACTCCCAGCTGGTGGACTGGTAGTAGAGCCGCACCTCGGCGCGGACGGCGCCCACCGGGACCGGGAAGAGCGTCTCGTGGAAGTAGTCAAAGGTGCCGCTTGGTCCGGGATCGCCGAACTGGCTGGCGGGGACCGGGAGCATGTTGCGCTCCAGGGCCTCGCCGTAGTCCATGCCGTACGGCGGGATGCGGTTGTCGCGGATGACCGAATTGTTGAGGACGAAATGGAAGGTGTGCAGCCCGATGGGGGTCGGCCAGTCGGCCAGCTCGCCCAGGGTGTGAACCGGCGTGTTGCTCATGCGGTCCCACTCCAGCACCATCCCGGCGGGATAGCCCAGGGCCAGGAGCTGGCGGGCCCACTGGGGCGTCATGCCGGGCTTGGCCTCGTACACCTCGGTGGAGCCGGGATCCAGGATGGACTGGACGTTGAAGGGGATGCCCGCGTTGTCGGTCACCGTGTTCCCCAGCGGGCCGTAGGCGCCGTTCTCCTGCACCAGCGTGCTGGCCCCATCGAACCACTTGATGTTGAGGAACATGCGCCGCCCCTCGGGGTAGCCGGTGATGAGCTTGTGCCCCGTCAGGTTGGTGACCCGGACCTTCAGGGAGGAGCCATCCTGGACCGCCGTCAGGGAGGCCGCGGACCTCAGGTGCTGCCCGGCCCGGAGCTGGGCGTGGTCCATGGCGGCGATCTGGCCACTGGACAGACCGCCGCCCAGGCGGAGGGTTCCCTGAGCGTCCTGCCACTGGATGGCGTCCTGGATCCAGTAGCTGCCTCCGGTCTGGTCATGGCGCGGCAGGTCCGGCCGGATGAAGTCGGCCCCGCCCAGCTTGGCGTTGCTGGCGCCCTTCCCGACGGAGGCCGCCATGTGGCAGGTCTGGCAGGTGAACTTGCGTTGCGTGCCGTCCTGGTAGTTCACCGATGTGGTCAGGCACGGCTGTCCGCCCGGGCAGTCGGCGGCGGTGTTGCAGAAGGTGGATGGGGAGCCGCTGCAGGTTCCCCACAGGGATGAATTGTATGCCCGAGCCAGGGCCCCACCGGCCACCTTGAGATCGGACGGCAGGGTGGCGAAATCCTGCACGAGTAGATCGCTGAAGACGCTGGACGTCCACTCGCTGAAGGTGCGCTCCACGATGCCATACTTGTGGGGCGGGTTGTTGAAGGCGGCCTTGCCGGCCACGGGCGCGCCCGGCGTGCCGCTGTAAGTCCCATCGGCCAGCGGCGTCATGGAGCCGAAGTTGTGGGCCAGGTCGCCCACGGCGGGATTGCTCACGTCGTGGCAGGTGCCGCAGAAGCGCGCGTCGCGGAAGTACTCGGAACCGATGGCGTCGTGCTTGGCCACATGGTTGCTGTAGGGTCCCAGCCGGGTGCCGGCCCCGTTGAGGACGTACTGGGCACCCCCGTAGTAGCCTTCGCCGGTGGCCTCGTCGTAGGCCACGAAGTCGCCGTTCTGCTCCTCGCTGTAGCCGCCCTCGGGGGGGGAGGGGATATTGATCTGCTGGTCGGGATTCACCAGCTGGTGGCAGAAGTGGCACATGATCCCTTCATCGTCGGTGCCATCGATGAGAGCCGAGCCGTTGGTGGGCACGGAACGTCCCTCGAGCCAGCCACCCACGCTGTGACAGTGCAGGCAGAGATCGCCGACGCCCCCCGAGCCGGGGAGGAAGTCCTGCTCGGCGATGGCCAGGGTGGCCCAGAAGAGGGGGTCGCGCCCGGCGTTGGCCATCATGGCCCCTTCCCAGCCGAAGACCGGATGGGACTCGGGATCCCGGTTGCCGGTGAAGCCATGGCAGCCGCAGTTCCCCACCGAGGAGAGAGTCGGTGGGGTGTCGGTCCCCACGGGCTGGGTCCCGGGGATCTGGACATCGGTGGGGACCACGTCGGCGGCCAGGGCCCAGCCGGCGCACAGGATGATGGCCGAGGCGGCCAGGAGGCCGAGGCGGTAAGCAAGGGTCCGGGAGCGGCCGGGTGCGGGGTGGCGCGGGACT
This sequence comes from Candidatus Polarisedimenticolia bacterium, assembly GCA_041580435.1. Lineage (GTDB taxonomy): Bacteria > Acidobacteriota > Polarisedimenticolia > SMYD01 > SMYD01 > JBFGDW01. The sequence continues at coordinate 2,627 of JBFGDW010000377.1, forward strand.
GCCATGGCGGATCCTCCTCCGGCCGTCCCGCCTCCGTCCGGGGCATCCGCGGGGGTTGTCGGTTCGTCCCGCACTCCTCGAGCCGGCCCTTGACGCATGACGATGATGCAAGTCCGGTGCCCCGGCGGGTGCCGGCGCGCGCGTCCCGGAAGCGGCAGAATGGCGCCCGGATGTCCACCGGAGCAGCTGCCAGCCGTGCGGGGTGGGTCCATCCGCCCAGAAAACTGGGCGAAATCTCGCAGCAGGCGTCCTCAGGGCGCTCCGGGGCCACCGGCCGCCGCCGCGCCCCGCAGGTCCACGATCTTCCCCGGGTTCATGATGTCCAGGGGGTCGAGGGCACGCTTCACCTGCCGCATGGCGTCCACCCCCTCGCCATGCTCGTCCACAAGGTAGCGGCGCTTGCCCAGGCCGACGCCGTGCTCGCCGGTGCAGGTGCCGTCCATGGCCAGGGCGCGAGCGATGAGGCGATCGTTGAGCCGGCGGGCCTCGTCAAGCTCCTCGGGCTGCGCCGGATCCACCAGGATGGCCAGGTGGAAGTTGC
>JBFGDW010000378.1:0-3142 GCA_041580435.1 Candidatus Polarisedimenticolia bacterium
CGGCCGCATCGGCGGCGGCCTCCTTCCCCTCCCCCTGCACCGAGCCCAGCACCCGGTCCATGAGGCCGGCGATGATCTTCATGTCGGCCTCGCCCATGCCGCGGCTGGTGAGTGCGGGGGTGCCGATGCGGACGCCCGAGGCCACCAGGGGGGGCAGGGTGTCGAAGGGGATGGCGTTCTTGTTGACGGTCATGCCGGCCTTCTCCAGCTCGGCCTCGGCCACCTTGCCGGTGACCCCCTTGGCCATGACGTCCACCGAGCAGAGGTGGGTGTCGGTGCCGCCGGAGACGATGCGGTAGCCGTGGCCGGCCAGGGCCCCGGCCAGGGCGCGGGCGTTGGCCACGATGCGCTTCTGGTAGTCCTTGAAGGAGGGGGCCAGGGCCTCCTTGAAGCTCACCGCCTTGGCGGCGATGGCGTGCACCAGCGGGCCGCCCTGGATCCCGGGGAAGAGCTTGCGGTCCAGGTCCTTGGCCCACTTCTCCTTGCACAGGACGAGCCCTCCCCGGGGCCCGCGCAGCGTCTTGTGGGTGGTGGAGGTGACGAAGTCGGCGTGGGGGACCGGGCTGGGGTGCAGCCCGGCCGCCACCAGGCCGGCGATGTGGGCCATGTCCACCATGAGCACCGCCCCCACGCCGGCCGCCACCTGGGCGAAGCGGGCGAAGTCGATGGTGCGGGCGTAGTTGGAGGCGCCGGCGATGATCAGCTTGGGCTTGTGCTCCCGCGCCTTGGCCTCCAGCTCGTCGAAGTCGATGGTCTCGTCGCCGCGGCGCACCCCGTAGGTGATGACGTTGTAGAGGATGCCCGAGATGTTGAGGGGGTGGCCGTGGGTGAGGTGCCCGCCGTGGGACAGGTCCATCCCCAGGATGGTGTCTCCCGGCTGCAGCACCGCCAGGTAGACGGCGGTGTTGGCCTGGGTCCCCGAGTGGGGCTGCACGTTGGCGTGGTCGGCGCCGAACAGCTCCTTGCAGCGGTCCCGGGCCAGGTTCTCCACGATGTCGGAGGGCCCGCAGCCGCCGTAGTAGCGCCGGCCGGGGTACCCCTCGGCGTACTTGTTGGTGAAGACCGAACCCAGGGCGGTGAGCACCGCTTCCGAGACGAAGTTCTCCGAGGCGATGAGCTCCAGGGTGCCCGCCTGCCGGCGGGCCTCGTCGGCCAGGGCGTGGGCCACCTCGGGATCGGCCTCGGTGAGGGGTCGGGTCAGGGCGGCATCGGCGGAGACGGTCTGGCTCATGGGCAGGGTGCCTTCCGTAGCGGTGACGGGGTTCCGGGAGGCCCGGCCCCGCGGCCTTCCGCGGGCCCGGCCGGGCGCCGCCACCATTATAGAAGCTTCCCCGGCCGGGGGGTGCCCTTCCCGGGCGAAATGTGCCAAGATCCGGCCCCCCGGGCCGCTGGGTGGGCCGGGAGGTCTGACAGCCACGCGTCGAGCGCGTACACGAGGAGAGAGCTTCCCATGGTCTACACAGTCACAGGCAACTGCGAGGATTGCAGGTTTACCGACTGCGTCGAGGTCTGCCCCGTGGACTGCTTCTACGGCGACGCGAAGATGCTCTACATCCACCCCGATGAGTGCATCGACTGTGGCGCCTGCGTGCCTGCCTGCCCGGTGGAGGCCATCTTCCCAGAGGCCGACGTTCCCGAGGCCGAGCAGAAGTGGATCCAGATCAACAAGGACAAGACGCTCCAGGAGATGGACTCCCTGGAGAACGTCACCGAAAAGCTGGATCCGCTTCCCACCGCCGAGGAGAAGAAGCAGCGCCTGGGCTTCTAGCCCTCCCCGCCCCTACCGGGGCAGGGCGCTGTGCAGCCGGTCGTACTCCCTGAGGGCGTACGTGTCGGTCATGGCCGCCAGGTGGTCGGCCAGCACCCGCAGGAAGACCGGGTTGTTCCAGTAGCGGGCGGCCACCTCCTTGGGGACCTGGGCCGGCGAGCAGTCGCGCAGGAAGCGGCCGCCGGCCCGGGCCTTGAAGCTGAGCAGGACGTGGTCCTCCAGCAGGCGCGGGTTGCGGTAGTAGGCCGCGAACAGCCCGGTGAGAAACCGGCGCGCCGTCTCGTCGGAGCGGTTCACCGCGAACGAGTTGATCACCCGGCGGTGGACGAACTTCTTGAGCTCGCCGTACAACTCCCGCGCCGGTGGAGCGAACCCCACCAGCGCCGCCGGCACCCGGTCCCGCCGCGCCAGGAAGTCGTCATGGGTGGCGATCCCCTGCTCGTCAGCCCAGGCGGCCAGCCCGGCGGCGGTGTGGGTGGCCACCGAGGTCACCAGCAGGTGGACGATGCCGCGGACGATCTGGCTCACCTTGAGGAACCGGCCGGCGGCCCCGTAGGCCTCGCCCAGCCGGGAGGTGATCTCGCGCACGATCTTGAGGCGCTCCACCTCGGCCAGATCCACGGCGCCGTCCTGGATGCCGTCGTCCAGGTCGTGCACCTGCTGGGCGATCTCGTCGGCCAGGGCCACCACCTGCGCCTCCAGGAACGGCGGCAGGTCCAGGTGCAGCCCCCGGGTGTCCATGTCGGGGTAGCGGATGTCCGAGCGCAGGCTGGTGTGGCGGAGGATGGCCTCGCGCACGGCGTCGGTGAGGTTGAGTCCGTCGTGGTCGTAGCGCTTCTCCAGCAGGTCCACCACGCGCAGGCTCTGGTAGTTGTGCTTGAAGCCGCCGGCGGCGGCCGCCGCCTCCGGGTCGAGCCCCTCCACCGGCTCCTTGCCGGTGAGGACGGCGTTGAGCGCCGCCTCCCCCGAGTGGCCGAAGGCGCAATGGCCCAGGTCGTGCCCCAGGGCGGCCGCCTCCACCAGGTCCTCGTTGAGGGACAGCGCCCGCGCCAGGGTGCGGGCGATGCCGGCCACCTCCAGCGTGTGGATCATCCGGTTGCGGAAGTGGTCGTCCCGGTCCGGCAGGTAGACCTGAGTCTTGTGGCGCAGGCGCCGGAAGGCGCGGGCGTGCACGATGCGGTCCCGGTCGCGCTGGTACTCGGTGCGGAAGTCGAAGGCGCGCCCCTCGGGGTCCACCGGGCGGCGGCGGGTGGTCCGGGCCGAGCGCATGGCGTAGGGGGCGAGCCGCGCCTCCTCCAGGGCCTGGAGTTGCTCGCGGGTGAGGCCGCCGGCGGGGGGGGCGCCGGTCACGCCGGGCTCAGCGCCGGCCGCGGC
>JBFGDW010000379.1:0-3133 GCA_041580435.1 Candidatus Polarisedimenticolia bacterium
ACTGGTTCCTGGAGCAGCTGGAGGTCTACCGGCCACGGCAGATCGAGTTCGCCCGCCTCAACCTGAGCCACACCGTCCTGAGCAAGCGCAAGCTCCTGCGCCTGGTGCGTGAGGGAATCGTGCGGGGCTGGGACGACCCGCGCATGCCGACCCTGTCGGGGCTGCGGCGGCGGGGCTACCCGCCGGCGGCCATCCGCGCCTTCTGCGAGGCCATCGGCGTGGCCAAGGTAAACAGCGTGGTGGACCTGGCCCTGCTGGAGCACTGGGTGCGCGAGGAGCTCAACCGGACCTCGCCGCGCTACATGGGCGTGCTGGAGCCGGTGAAGGTGGTGCTGGAGAACTACCCGGAGGGGCAGGTGGAGCAGCTGGAGGCGGTGAACAACCCGGAGGACGCCGCCGCCGGCACCCGCCAGGTCCCGTTCTCGCGGGAGCTCTTCATCGAGGCCGCCGACTTCCGGGAGGAGCCGCCGCCCAAGTACTTCCGCCTCGCGCCGGGCCGTGAGGTGCGCCTGCGCTACGGCTACTTCATCCGCTGCGTGGACGTGGTCAAGGATCCGGCCACGGGCGCCGTCACCGAGCTGCGCTGCACCTACGATCCGGCCACCCGGGGCGGCCAGGCGCCTGACGGCCGCAAGGTGCGCGGGACCATCCACTGGGTCTCCGCCGCCCACGCGGTGCCGGCCACGGTGCGCCTCTACGACCACCTGTTCACCGCCGCCGATCCCGACGACGTCCCCGACGGCGAGGACTTCCTGGCCGCCCTCAACCCCGGTTCGGAGCAGGTCCTGGAAGGCTGCCGTGTGGAGCCGGCCCTGGCCGGGGCCCCCGCCGGCACCCGGCTGCAGCTGGAGCGGCAGGGGTACTTCTGCGTGGATCCCGACACCGCCCCCGGCGGACTGGTCCTCAACCGGACCGTCTCCCTGCGGGACACCTGGGCCAAGATCGAGCAGCGCCAGAAGCAGGGCGGCGGGAACCGCTAGCCACGACGGGTGGCGCGGGGCCCTAGGCGGCCGGCCCGCCGGCGGGTGCGGCGGCTGCCTCGTCAGGTGCCGCCACTTCCTCGGAGGTCTGGATCAGCCGGCCCACGAACAGGCTGGAGTTCTTCACGAAGAAGACGGACCGCAGGGGGCCCGCCAGCTCCTGCAGGCGCTCCGCGTAGCGGGTGCGATCCTCGGGCCGGGGCACGGTCAGGCCCAGGAACACCAGGTCGGCCTCGGCGCTTTCCCGGTGAATGATGTCCCGCACGGTGCGATCCCTGGGGAGGATCATGACCTGGGCCTCGGCGGAGATCCGGATCTCGGGGAGGAAATCGGCCAGGTAGCTCTCGGTCTGCCGCCGCATGAGCTCGTTGGAGGCCACGCTCTTGATCTGGATGCGGCTGTCGCGCCACTCGGGGTTGCGGGTGAGGAGGTGGGCCAGCAGGAGCATGAGATCTCCGTTGCGCTGCAGCCCCCCCCACCAGATGTGGATGACCCGGTCCTCGCCGGCCCGGGGGATGAGCCCGGGCTGGATGCGGGCCATGATGACCGACTTGTTGAGGCGCTCCAGGCGCTCCACCACCTGCAGGAACTCCACCGCCCGGTCCACGGCGCTGGGCCAGCCCAGGACGATGGTGTTGCTGTCCAGGCCGGCGATGCCGTTGGCCTGGGCCACATCGGTGATCCCCGAGATCACGTCACGCACCACGTCCACCTCGCCGAAGGCCACCAGGTTCTCCCGCTTGAGGATCCGGCGCATGTGGGCTTCCTTCTCCTCCACCTGGAACGTCTCGCCGAGAAGGTCGCCCACCACCAGCTCGCACACCGTCACCACGCCGCGACCCTGGCTGAACCAGGTGCTGAAGCGGATGAGATCCAGGCGCCATTCCACGTCCTGGACGAACACCAGGATGTGGGGCCGCCAGTTGCGGGCCGTCATGGGCCGGCTGGCCAGGCGGATGAGGGACCACCGGATCAGGGACTCGTAGACGCCGCGCCGGACGTCGCCCCAGCCGGCCCGCCGCTCCCGCCGGGCCAGGAAGAGCCAGAGGAGCACCTCGAAGACGATGGCCGCCACCGCCGCCACCGGGCTGATGAGGAACATGACGGTGAAGCACCCCAGCCCGCCCAGCAGGCAGAGCTGCCACGGAGCGCGCAGGCGCGGGCGCCAGGACGGGTCTCCCGACAGGGTCTCCAGGGCGGCCACCACGTTGACCATGCCGTAGACCGTGAGGAAGAACATGGACACCACGGGCGCCACGGCGTTGAGGTCCCCCAGCAGGACGGCCCCCAGGGCGATGGCCATGGTCACCAGCAGGCCCAGGAGCGGCTCGTTGCCCTTGCCGGTGAGCCGCGCCAGGGCGCCTGGCGCCAGCCGGTCCATGGCCAGCGCCTGCAGGGTGCGCGGCGCTCCCAGGATGGAGCCCACCGCCGAGGAGAAGATGGCGCCCCACAGCCCGGGAAGGATGAGCAAGGCCCCCAGGGGGGCGATCCGCGTCCAGACGAGCGGGTCCTCCACCAGGGCCGCGGGAGTGGCGCCCCTAAGCAGGAAGAGCGGCACCACCAGGTAGACGGCCAGGCCGGTGAGGGTGGCGGCAATGGCCCCCCGGGGGATGGCCTTGATGGGATCCCGCAGGTCTCCGGAAAGGCCCAGGCCCGCCATGATGCCGGTGACGGCCGGGAAGAAGACGGCGAACACCACCCAGAACCCCAGGGTGCCCGCGGGCTCCGGTGGCGTCACGGAGAGGTCGGCCGGCGCCGCCTCCACCGCGGGCCCGGCCAGCGCGCCCACCGCCAGCGCCACCAGGGAGACCCCGATGAGCACCAGCAGCGGCACCTGGGCCTTGAGGGCCAGGTCGGCGCCGCGCAGGGCCAGCAACCCCACCGCCACCACGATGATGAACGCGGCCGCCTGCACCGGCACTTCGGGCCAGACGAAGCGGATGGACTCGGCCAGACCGAAGGCGTAGAGGGTCACCGAGAAGGCCTGGGACAGGAACAGGGGCAGGCCGATGGCGCCGCCGAACTCCAGGCCCAGGCTCCGGGAGATGATGTAGTACGCCCCGCCCACCCCCACCCGGATGTTGGTGGCGATGGCCGAGAAGGAGAGAGTGGTGATGAGGGTGATGGCGTTGGCCACCAGCACGATGAGCAGC
>JBFGDW010000380.1:0-3122 GCA_041580435.1 Candidatus Polarisedimenticolia bacterium
CGGTCACCGGGGGAATCTAGCATGCCCCCGCGCGCCATCCCGTCGCAGGAGGGGGGAGCCCCGTGCTAGAAAAGGCGGATGAGCCGCCGCGATCCGATCCTGCCGGCCGTCGCCGCCGCCCTGGCCCTGTGCCTCGCCGCCCAGGTGGCGGTGGCCCTCACCCTCCGTGTGGAGGGGTATGACGGCTACTGGTACCTCTCCAACGCCTGGTACCTGGCGGGCGGGTCGGTGAGCAGCTACGAGATCACCAAGGCCCCGCTGCTCTCCCTCCTGTTCCTGCCGCTCATGGTCCTGCGCCGCCTGGGGCTGCCGGAGGTGTGGGTCTTCGTGGGCTGCCACCTGGTGTCGGTGGGGCTGACCCTGGCCACGGGCGTTCTCCTGGCGCGCCTCCTGGCGCTGCGGTTCGCACCGGCCCTGGCCTGGGCCGGGGCGTTCGCCTTTCTGGCCAGCCGGATCGTCTTCCGCTACGGCGCCTTCGCCATGTCGGATCTGCCCTCCACGCTCTTCGTGCTGGCGGCGCTCCTGTGCGTCCACCAGGCGCGCCACGCCGGCGGCTGGCGCGCTCGCGTCCCCTTCGCCCTGGCGGCCGCCGCCGCCATCCTCGCCCGCTACCCGTCGGCGCTGGTCCTGCCGGTGGCGGCCCGGTGGGACGCCGGGCAGGTCGTGGCCCGCACGGGCCGGGGCGGACGCGCCGCCGCGGCCGCCTCGCGCCTCGCCTCCCACGCGGTGGCGGGGCTTGTGTGCGGGGGGACGGTGGCAGCGGTGCACCTGGCCGTGTACGCCGTCCCGTTTGGCGGCCCGTCGGGGATCGCGGCCGCCTTCGCCGAGATGGTGGAGCGGAACGTGCGCCTGGGGGGGATCGCGGTGCGCGGCCTGGAGCCGTGGTGGGAGTACGGCCCGGTCCTGGTGAGGGCCTGCACCTGGCCCGTGGCCCTGCTCATGGTGCTGGGGCTGGCCGTGGGGCTGCGGCGGGGCAGCTCCCTGGAGTGGCTCCATGCGCTCTGGGCCACCGCGCACCTGGCCTTCATCAGCGCCGTATCGAGCCACAAGGAGGCGCGCTACCTCCTGCCGGCGATCCCGTCGCTGTATCTCTTCGCCCTGTGGGGAATGCGCGGGGCGGGTCGGAGCCTGCTGCTGCGCCTGGGCGGGGCGGCCGCGCCCGCGCCTCGATGGGCACGGGGCCTGGCCGCCGCCCTGCTGCTGGGCGCCGGGTTGCTCACCCTGGCCCGGGAGGGGACCATGCTGGCCCAGCCCTTCTTCCGGACCCCCCATGTGGGCCGGCTGGCCGCGGCCCTGGACCGGGAGATCCCCGCGCCGGGGCGCATCGCCTGGGCCGGCAACTTCTATCCTCTCTGGCCCCCTCGCTACGTCTTCGACCGCCGCGATGAGTACTACTACGTCTATCACCTGGCGCCCCACGTGCTGGAGTACGTGAGCGGGCGCCAGATCATCTCGCTGCGGGGGCTGCCCACCGGCCAGATGGATGGCATGCTCTATCCCCTGGGCGCCGCGGTCATCCTGGGTGACGGTGACGGCCTCATCTCCTCGGTGCCCGGGATCACCGTCACCGCCACCCTCCGCCCGGACCTGCCACCCCTGGGGCTGTCCCGGACGCGGGGTTGGGATCTGCTGCCGCAGGCGACGGAGAGCGGGCGCCGGGAAGAGATCTGGTCCGCCGCCACCGACCCGGTGCGCGCCCGCGCCCTCTCGCCACGGGAGCTGGAGCTGACCGGCTACCCCGGCCCCAGCGAGGTCATGGTGCGGCGGCGGGACGGCGAGACGGTCTCCCTGGGGCTCATGAACCTGGCGGGAGGCGCCGCGCGGCTGGAGCTGCCCCCGGGCTGGCGCGTCGAGCAGGTCGGCGGCCTGAGGCTCCTGCGCTACACACCGGTCCCTCTGGAGGGGGCGTGGTAGACTGCACGCCTCGCCCCGCTGCGGCCGGGCAGGACCACAGCCAGACGCCGTGACGCCACAACGCCCAGCCCCGCCCGCCGCCGCCGCCCTCCTGCGCCGCACCGTCCTCGCCCTCTGCTTCCTGTCCGGCTTCGCCGGCCTGGTCTACGAGGTGGTCTGGATGCGGATGCTCACCTTCATCTTCGGGGTGAGCGCCTATGCCACCGCCACCGTCCTGTGCGCCTTCATGGGCGGCCTCGCCCTGGGCTCCTGGGCGTTCCGGCGCCTTGCCGACCGGGGGACGCGCCCCCTGCGGACCTACGCCCTGCTGGAGGTCGGCGTGGGAGTCTACGCCCTGCTCCTGCCCCTGCTGCTGGAGGGACTGACCCCGGTCTACGTCTGGGTGCACGGCCTCACCGGCGGCCACAACCTGGCGGTGAACCTGGCGCGCTTCCTGCTGGGAGGTCTCGCCCTCCTCCTGCCCTCCGCCCTCATGGGGGCCACCGTCCCGGTCCTGGGGCGCTACTTTGTGCAGGCCCCCTCCAGGGTGGGCCGGGACGCCGGTGTCTTCTACGCCGTCAACACCTTCGGCGCCGTGGCCGGTACCTTTGCCGCCGGCTTCCTCTTCCTGGGCCCCCTGGGGATCCTCCGCACCACCCTGGTGGCCATGGCGGTCAACGCGCTGGTCGCCGTGGGAGCCTGGTGGGCCGATGCCCGCCACCAGGCGGCCGGCGCGCCGGAGGTGGCCCCTCCCAGCGGGGCCGCCGCCGTCCGGCCCGCGGCGTCCACCGGTGCAGGCAGCGGGCTGGCGCGCCTGACGGTGATCGTCTTCGCCCTGTCGGGGTTCGCCTCCCTGGCCTACGAGGTTCTCTGGGCCCGCCTGCTGGTGTTCTACCTCCACAACTCCACCTACGCCTTCTCCGCCATGCTGGTCATCTTCCTTCTGGGCCTGGCGGCGGGCAGCCTGGCCGGGGCCCGCTGGCTGGCCGACCGCGTGACGCACCCCGCGGCAGCGCTGGGGTTCGTGGAGATCGGCATCGCCCTGGCCAGCCTGGGCTCGGTGCTGGTCTACACCCGGCTCCCGGACCTGGCCCTGTGGTTCGCCGACGTGCTGCCCATCCACTCGTTTATGGCCGCCGCCGCCCTCATCTTCTTCCAGGCGGGCGCCATCCTCCTGGTGCCCACGTTGCTCATGGGAGCGGCCTTTCCCCTGGCGGCCCGGGTGGTGA
>JBFGDW010000381.1:0-3076 GCA_041580435.1 Candidatus Polarisedimenticolia bacterium
ACCAGGTTCCCGAGGCGGTGCTGGCCCTGAAGCAGGGGGCGGGCCGGCTCATCCGCAGCCGCAGGGACCGTGGGATCCTGTGCATCCTCGACCCACGGCTGGTGCGGCGCCGCTACGGCGAGGCGTTCGCCCGCTCGCTGCCTCCGTTCCGGCCCGCCACCGAGCTGGACGAGGTGCGCAGCTTCTTCCGCCGGCAAGGGTGAGGGGGGCACAAGTCCGCCCTGGTCCGGGAGCGGACGGTGGTGGCTCGGGCTCTCACCCTTGACCCGGCTGCCCGCATCCATCAGAATCGGCCGTTCCGCCGCCACGGACCCGATCATGAGCCAGCCTTCCCGCATCCTGGTGACCTCGGCGCTGCCCTACGCCAACGGTCCCATTCACTTCGGCCACATCGCCGGGGCCTACCTGCCGGCGGACATCTACGTCCGCTGCCTGCGCGCCCGGGGGCGGGACGTGGTCTACATCTGCGGCACCGACGAGCACGGCGTGGCCATCACCCTGACGGCCCAGCAGGCCGGGGTCACGCCGCGCCAGCACGTGGACCGCTGGCACGGGGAGATCAAGGCGATCTTCGACCGGTTCCAGATCCGCTTCGATCACTTCTCCCGCACCTCGACGCCCCGCCACTTCGCCAACTCGCAGGAGTTCTTCCGCCACCTGCTGGCCGCGGGCCACGTGGCCCCCCAGGACGCCGAGCAGCTCTACTGCCCCCGGGACGCCATGTTCCTGCCGGACCGCTACGTCACCGGCACCTGCCCGGCCTGCGGCTTCCCGTCGGCCCGGGGGGACGAGTGCCCGCGCTGCGGGGCGTGGATCGATCCCCTCAAGCTGGGCGAGCCCGCCTGCAAGGTGTGCGGCGCCACGCCGGAGAAGCGCGTCACCCGCCACTGGTACCTGCTCCTCGATCGCCTGCAGCCGCGGCTCGAGGAGTTCGTCGCCGCGCGTTCCCACTGGAAGCGCAACGTGCTCCAGTTCCTCCATGGGCTGCTCAGGGAGGGGCTCCAGCCCCGGCCCATCACCCGGGACCTGGACTGGGGCGTGCCGGTGCCGCTGCCCGAGGCGGAGGGGAAGGTCATCTACGTCTGGTTCGACGCCCCCATCGGCTACATCAGCGCCACCCAGGAGTGGGCCGAGGCCCGGGGGAACCCGGACCTGTGGAAGGCCTACTGGCAGGGGGACGACACCCGCATCGTCCACTTCATCGGCAAGGACAACATCCCGTTCCACTGCCTGACCTTCCCGGCCATGATGATGGGCCAGCCGGGCCCGTGGCACCTGGTGGACGAGGTGCCGGCCAACGAGTTCTTCAACCTCCAGGGGGGGAAGTTCAACACCTCGGCGGGCTGGTACATCGACCTGGACGACTTCTTCTCCAGGTACTCCACCGACATGATCCGCTGGTCCATCGCCCGCAACCTGCCCGAGACCGCCGACGCCGAGTTCACCTGGGAGGACTTCCAGGCCAAGGTCAACGGCGAGCTGGCCGACATCTACGGCAACCTGGCCCACCGGGTGCTGACCTTCATCCACCGCTACCACGACGGTGTGGTCCCGGCGGCGGGGGCGGAGGCCGGCGACGGCGAGCTGCGGGCGGCGCAGCAGTCGGCCCCGGCCCGGGTGGCGGCGGCCCTGGACGCCTTCCGCCTGCGCGACGCCGCCGTGGAGATGATGAACCTGGCCCGGGAGGGGAACCGCTACTTCGACGCCGCGGCGCCGTGGCGCGCCCGCAAGGAGGACCCCGCCCGCTGTGCCGCTGCGCTGAACCGGTGCGTGGCGCTGCTGGAGACCCTGGCCGTGGTCTCGGCGCCCTTCCTGCCCGGGTCGGCGGCGCGGCTGTGGTCCATGCTCGGGCGCCAGGGGGACGTGGAGGCGGCCGGCTGGGACGCCGCGGGCGAGCCGGCCGACCCCGCCGGCCGGCGCCTGGGCGCCGCCGAGCCGCTGTTCACCAAGATCCCCGACGAGGCGGTGGCGGCGGAGGTGGCCGCCCTGCACGCCCGGGCCGCCAGGATGAAGCAGGAATCAGGTCACAAGGAGAGGGAGAAAGCCGTGAGCGAACAGGACACCCCCGCCCTGCCGGAGCTGCGCCCGGAGATCACCATCGACGACTTCCTCAAGTGCGACTTCCGCCTGGGGAAGATCCTCGAGGCCGAGAAGGTGGCCGGCTCCAAGAGGCTGCTCAAGTTCACCGTGGACATCGGCCTGGAGAAGCGGACCATCCTGGCGGGCATCCAGGAGCACTACGAGCCCGAGGCCCTGGTGGGCAAGACCGTGGTGGTCATCGCCAACCTGGCGCCGCGCCGCATGATGGGGTTCGACTCCCAGGGGATGGTCCTGGCCGCCGAGGTGGACGGCAAGCTGAGCGTGCTGACGCCGCTGACCGAGGGGCTCGGGCCCGGCGCCCGCCTCAGCTAGCCACCCTCACGGGCAGGCCACGGCCAAAACCGCTTCACGCCCCCAGCAGGTGGCGGCCGATGGCCTGCTCCCGGTAGCGGAAGATGGCGCGAAGCTGGGCGCGCACCACGGGCAGGGCGATCTCGCCAAGGGGCCAGAGCGGCAGGCGGTAGCGGACGTCGTCCTCCATGAGGGTGCCGCCGTCCACCTCCCGGAAGGTATGGGTGTGGATCCATTCCTTGTAGGGGCCGCGAAGCTGCTCGTCCACGAAGCGGTGGGGCGGGTCCCATTCCAGGATGCGGGTGGTCCAGCGCACCGGGATCCCCGCCAGCCGGATGCGGTACTCGATGAGGGCACCGGGGCGCATCTCCACCGGCAGGGGGGTCAGGAACTGGAAGCCGAGGCTGGCCGGCGTGATCCGGGCCAGGTTGCCGGCGTCGGCGAAGAAGGGGAAGACCTCCGCCCGCGGCCGGGGCAGGAGCAACGAGGTCTGGAAGGTGTGGGGCATCGGGGGAGTATAGCCGCCGCTGCCGGGATCAACGGGCCGGCGGGGCGTGCACGTGAGCTACTCGCCGGGCGGCGGGGCGAGAGGCGCCCGGCCGATACCCGGCCAGATGCGCAGCAGGCCGAACAATGCCCGGATGGTGATCCAGGCGGCGGTGATGATCCAGATCGAGGTGAAGGC
>JBFGDW010000382.1:0-3063 GCA_041580435.1 Candidatus Polarisedimenticolia bacterium
ACAGGGAGGCGAAGACCGCCGCCAGGGCCATGACGGTGCCTCCCACGGCGAGCTTGCGCATCCGGCCGCTGTGGATCAGCGCCACCGCCAGGAACCAGGCGAACGCCATGGCGAAGTAGGCCCCGGCCCGGTTGGGCTCGTCCAGGTGGGCCGTGGCCCGTCCCGTGCCCTGCAGGCGCTCGTACACCGCCAGGGTGCACTCGCCGCCGGCGCAGACCATTCCCGCCAGCCACATCTTCCGCAAGGTCTCCCGCGAGTCCACCAGCAGGAAGACCAGGAAGTAGGCCACGTAGGACATCATCCATTCCTTGGTCTCCCCGTAGACCATCTCCATGTCGTTGCGGAAGATCTGCCCCTGGACCACCTCCAGCTGGTAGCGGTGGGCGGCGCCCCAGAGGATGAACAGGCACATCCCGATGATGAGCCCCCGCAGCGGGATCGAGGGCTGTTCCGGGTGCTGGTTCTTGGTCCGGATCCAGGCCAGAAGCAGGCAGCCCACCAGGATATTGGCCGACGCGCCGATGGTGCCCACGGGGAAGGGAAGGGCCTGGGTCAGCGGGACGAAAAAGGCCGCCGCGAGGAGGACCCATTCCGGCCGCTGAGCGGCGCCCCGCGCCACCATGTAGAGCATGGCGAGATAGAGAACCCAGTTGATCACGGGCGGGTGCCCCGGGCCGGCGTCAGCAGGACGGCCAGCGTGCGCAGGATGATGGCCGCGTCCAGCACCACGGAGCGCCGGCGCAGGTAGTCCAGGTCAAGGGCAAGCTTGGGATGGAGCTGGTGGCGGATGTAGTGCTGCTCGGGATCCTGGACCCCGTCGAGCTCGGCGGCCTGATGGGTGGTGAAGTAGACCTGGCCGGGCCCGGTGAGGCCGGGGCGCACATCCAGGAGTCGGCGCTCCTCGGGGGTGTAGTGGGGGAGGTAACGGGGCACCTCGGCCCGGGGCCCCACCAGGGTCATCTCGCCCCGGATGACGTTGAGAAGCTGAGGCAGCTCGTCCAGCTTGGTCGCCCGCAGGAGGCGCCCCATCCGGGTGATGCGCGGATCGCGGCGGCCGCTCACCGCGGGGCCGAGCCGGTGGGCATCGGCCACCATGGACCGGAACTTGAGGATGGCGAAGGGGCGCAGCCCCTTCCCCATCCGCTCCTGCCGGAAGAGCGCGGGGCCCGGGCTGTCCAGCTTCACCAGGGCCGCGATGAGGGCCAGGACCGGCGACAGAAGGATGAAGACGGGCACCGTCATCACGAGGTCGGCCAGGCGGCGCAGCGGCGTGTCCCCCCGGATCTCGCCGGACGGCGTCAAGCCGTCCTTTCCCGCAGCAGCATGAACGGCTCGGCGGCGCCCAGGCCGGCGCGGCTGCCCCAGAAGGCAGCCCGCTCCCGCAGGGCCCGGGCCGAGCGCGGATGGGGATAGTCCCGCAGCTCCGAGGCGTAGCACTCCATGGCCGCGACCTTGGCGTCCAGGGTTTCCCCGATGTCCACGAAGACGTTGGGAGTGAAGCCGCCGTCGGGAAGGGGCCAGGCCCACTCGGTGGACGAGGGGGTCTCGAAGGCCAGGATGCGCAGGATGCCGGGGAACCGGTAGGGCCGGCAGGCGGTCCAGGCGGCCCGCGCCACGACGCCGTGGTCGGCGTTCACGTCGCCAGGGAAATGCGTGTACACCACCTCGGGAGCCAGCTCCTCCACCAGCTTCTCCATGCGCTGGGTGATCTCTACCAGGGGGACGGCGTCCAGCCGCTGGTCCGGGAACTGCTCGAAGCGGACGGAGGCCAGGCCCAGCGCCGCGGCGGCCCGCCGCCCCGAGGCCTCCAGCGTCTGCATCATCTCCCCGGCGTAGCGGCTGGTGGCCCCTTCCGAGAGGATGACAGCATGAACCGTGTCACCGGCCCGCGCATGGCGCGCCAGGGTCCCGCCAGGGCCGAGGACCTCGTCATCGGGATGGGCGGACAGCACAACAACGTTCATGGATTCGCTCTCCTCGTGCCGGCTGCAGCGGGGCGCTCCGGCTTGACTCCCAGGCCGAGCAGGTAGCTGGCCCTGCCGCGCAATCCCTGCCAGCGGCTGGCAGCGACCTCCATCGGCCAGAGAAACGATGGCAGGTGACGGCTGAGTCGGTGGGGCAGATGAATGACTCCGGCGACGTTGACCTTGTGGAATCCCGCGTCCCGCAGGAGCGACTGGACTTCTCCGGCATCGAAGGCTTTGCGGTAGCCCCGCCCGGAGAAATCGGCCTCCCTCGCGTCGGTGATGATGGTCCCCCACTGGTAGACGGTGAAGACGAAGCGACCGCCTGGCCTGAGAATCCGGTAGACATCGGCCAGGGCAGCCAGGCGCCAGCCTGGATCCGGGACGTGCTGCAGCACCTGGCAGCAGACGGCGACATCGCAGCTCTCCGAGGCCAGAGGGAGACGGGACACGTCCGCCAGCGCGAGGGAGACGTTGGCGGTCCCGGACGACGCGACCCGTGCGGCCAGGATGCGAAGCGACTCCAGGGAAAAATCGAGGGAGTAGACATGGCTCACCCTCGCGGCGACGGCCAGGGAGAGGCGTCCGACCCCGGCCCCCAGGTCAGCCAGCACGTCACCTGGCCTGGTTGCGAGGTAGTGGAGAATCGTCTCGATCTCCGAGCGGGAATAGAGGGCCCCACGCCGCAGAACGTACCGGTCGGGCTCCTTGACGATGCCGGCGTCCCGGTCCTCCCGCTCCTGGCGGGCACGAAGGCTGGCCTCCTGCAGGTCCATCATCCCCTTTCCTCAGGCTCCGGTCCCTCGCCCCGGGCCCAGCGGAGCAGGGCCGGGTCCTCGGCGTCGAAGGCAGCGCCGCGGCGCAGGCCGCGGCGCGTGAACCAGGCCGCGGCGCTCTCCTCGGCCTCGTGCTCCTGCTGCACACGCGTCAGGAGGATGACCCCATCCCCCGTCTGCACCGCCAGGTCCTCGCCGGCCAGCCCCAGGAGCGTCCCGGGTGCCTGTCGCCGGGCGGTTCCTGCCGGCGCCGGGGGGGACCAGGGCTCCTGGCCACCCCCAGGCATGCGCGATTCCCACAGGGACAGTTTACGCCCTTTGAG
>JBFGDW010000383.1:0-3059 GCA_041580435.1 Candidatus Polarisedimenticolia bacterium
CCCGGCAGGCCGGACAGGCGGCGGCGTGCTCCTCCACCTGCAGGCACTCCTCCACCGAGGCGTCCCCCGAGGCCACCAGGGGGATCAGATCGGCCAGCGCCTGGCACCGGCTCCGAGAAGAATCGTGGGTCATGCTCACCTCCGGTCGCTCATTCCATCCAGTCCTTCAGATCGTCGCGCAGCCGGCGAATCCCGCGCGCGAACTGCACCTTGGCCGTGCTCTCGGCCACACCGAACGCCTCGGCGATCTCGGGGAAGGTGCGCCCCTCCAGCAGACGCAGGGTGACCACGGCTCGCTGCCCCCGGGGCAGTGTCTGGATCGCCCCGGCCAGCGCCCGGCCCAGCCCGCCGGCGGCGGCCGGCGGCACCGTCAGCGGGGACAAGCCGGCGGCGGCCTGCTGGTGGCGGCGCCGGGTCCGGTCCTGGCGGGCGAAGTTGAGGCTCGCGTTGGCGGTGACGCGGGTCAGCCAGGCGGCAAGACGCGTGTCGGGACGCAGACGGGACAGGCTCTGGTGCAGCTTGAGGAGCACCTCCTGGGTCACATCCAGGGCGTCGTCGGCGTCCTGAAGGAAGCGGTAGGCCGTCTGCCAGATCCCCTGGCGGTGCTTCTCCAGCAGTCCCTCGAGGCTGTCCACCCCTTCACGGGCCAGGATGGCGGCCACGCCAGCATCCTCTTCCGCCACCATCCGGCTACCGCTCCAGCACGCTGGTGGCGGTCAGGACCAGGTCTCCCTCCAGCAGCCTGTCCCCCGCGAAGGTCCAGGACACCTCGCCTCCCTCCACCGACACGGCGTTGCTCGCCACCACCACTCCGGGCAGCCTCACCTTGACCGCGTACAGATCCTGGCTCATCTCGCCGGTGATCTCGAAGCGGCGCTCCTCCTCGGCCAGGAGGGCGAGGATGCGCTCCGTCCTCCGCGCCGGCATGAGCCGCACCACCTCCCTCCGCAGCTCACTGCGCAGGCGGGCCAGCGCCACTTCTTGCTCCGGCGCGCCCTGGGAGAAGAACCCGGCCAGGTAGTCGCCGGTGAGGCGCTCCTGCAGGAAGCCCTCCACGCGCTGGGTGGCCGCGGTGAAGTCCGCGGCGTCCAGGGCTCCCTCCAGGACGGCGCGCCCCAGTGCGTCCCGGGTGCGAAGCCACATGGCGGCCGCCTCGTACTCCGCCAGACCGGAGAACAGCTTCCTCCGGTCCTCGTCGCTCAGGGACTCCAGGCCGGAGTCCTCGGCCTGCTCCAGCAGCTCGGCCGTCCCCGACTCCTCCTCCAGCTCCCGGAACTTACCGGCCCGGCGACCCTCGTAGCGCCGGGTGAAGGTGTAGAGAGTCCGGCCGGGCTGCTGCCGGATCTCCAGTTGCGTCTCCATGCGCGGCGCCAGGTGTCCCTGCGGATCTCCGGCGCGGACGAACGCCCCCGGGTAGTCTCCCAGCCTGGCCAGGCGCGCCCTCCAGGTGCGGCTGGCATCGCCGTCTGATCCAGCCGCCGGATCGCTGCGATCCACCAATTCCCACCCGGCATCCCGCGGCAGGAACGGCCGTCCCTCCACCGAGTCCCGGGCCCCCTCCACCTTGTAGGTGACCACGGCGGAGCCGTCTGGCCGGATCTCGATGGTCTCCTCGCGGCCGAAACAGCCGGCCGCCAGGAGCGCCAGGGCCGCGGCGGCGGCCCCTCTCAGGGCATGTCCCATGCGGGCCTCCTTTCCTCTTCTACACCATCAACACCCGCCAGGGCTCCATGGACGACAAGGTCGTTGACGACGGGTGCGGCTCGGCGTACGCTACGGGAACGTCCGGAGCCGCCCGCCCATGGTCCGTTCCATCCTGGCCGTCCTTTTGCTCGCCCTGCTCCCGGTCCGGGTTCCGGCCCAGGAGTGCGCCGACTGCGATGGGGACGGCTACGCCTGGCCCGCCGACTGCAACGATGCCTCCCGCCTGATCCACCCTGGACAGGAGGAGATCTGCAACGGCCTCGACGAGGATTGCAACGGACTGCCCGACGACCATCCGTCCTGCCTGCTCCAGTGCGAGGCGCCCGGCCACCTGGGCCCCGAGACGCGAGTGACGCCGGGGACCACCCGCGACCGGGAGCCGTCCCTGGCCTGGACCGGCACCGGCTACGGCATGGTCTGGAGCGACGGGCGCCTGCTGCACTTCGCCGCCCTGGACCTGGCGGGGAACGTGGTCAGCGACCCCCGCCCCGTGACCCTGGCGCCGAGCCGGCCGGCCCACGCGTCCCTGGTCTGGAACGGCACCGAGTTCGGCCTCGCCTTCGACGACCTGCGGGACGCGCCGCGCCTGGGCCGGCAGATCTTCTTCCTGCGCCTGGGGGCCGACGGCCGCCGGCTCTCGAGCGAGACCCGGGTCTCCGAGTCCGATTGCGACACAGGCTTTCCGTCGCTGGCCTGGACCGGGATGGAGTACGGGATCGCCTGGGAGGACTGCCGGGGCGCCGCCCGGGATTGGCAGATCTACTTCGCCCGCGTGGGCGCAAGCGGCGGCCGCCGCGACGGCGAGCTGCCGGTCACCACCACGCCCGGCGCATCGTTCTCCCCGTCCCTGGCCTGGAACGGCACCGGCTACGGCGTGACCTGGCACGACCTGCGCCCCCTTCCGGGGAGCGGCGGGAACTTCGAGATCTTCCTGGCCCGCCTGGACGCGTCAGGGGTCAGGCTGGGGCCGGAGACACGCCTGACCACCGCCGTGGGGAGCGGGCTGGAGACCTCCCTGGCCTGGTCCGGCCGCGAGTACGCCGTGGCGTGGCACGATCGCCGCGACGATCCGGCCCTCCTCGCCGCCCAGGTCTACCTGGTGCGAGCCGGCGCCGACGGCGCCAAGCTGGCGGGCGAGGTGCGGCTCACCGCCGCCGGGCTGACCGCCGAGTACCCGAGCCTGGTCTGGACCGGCGCCGAGTACGGCCTGGCCTGGACCCAGCTGGACCTGTTCAGCAGCCCGTTCTTCCAGGTGCGCTTCCTCCGGGTGCACGAGATGGGCTTCCCCCTGGGGGATCCGGTGCTGGTGTCCCTGGGCGCCGGTGACGCCTGGCGGCCCGCCCTGGCCTGGAACG
>JBFGDW010000384.1:0-3050 GCA_041580435.1 Candidatus Polarisedimenticolia bacterium
ACCGGGAGGGGGAGGGGCGCTACACCAACGCCGCCTTCCTCATGGGCCCCGATGGCGAGCTGGCCGGGCGCTACGACAAGATCCGGCTGGTGCCGTTCGGCGAGACCGTCCCGCTGCGGCGCCTCCTCTTCTTCGTGGGGCCGCTGGTGGAGGCTGCAGGCGACTTCACGCCGGGGACGCGGCCGGGCGTCCTGGGCCGTGGCATCCCCCCGGGCGAGGGGGTGCCGGCTCCCTTCGGCGTGGCCATCTGCTACGAGGTGACCTATCCGGACCTGGTGGCGGCCCAGGTGCGGGAGGGGGCGAGCTTCCTGACCACCCTCACCAACGACGCCTGGTTCGGGCGCTCGGCGGCTCCCACACAGCATTTCGTCATGGCGGTGATGCGCGCCGCCGAGAGCCGGCGCTGGCTCCTGCGCGCGGCCAACACCGGCATCTCGGGGGTGGTGGGCCCGGATGGCAGCGTCCACCAGACCACGCCCCTGTTCGAGACCGCCCTGGTGGAGGCCCGGGTCGTGCCACGCCAGGATCTCACCTTCGCCGTCCGCAATCCCCAGGCCGTGCCCGGGGCGTGTGTTATGATCCTTGCCCTGGCCGCGCTCATGGCGGCCGCCGCCCCATGGAACAGGACCTCCGCGAACAGCACGATGAGCTGACCCGCCGCGTCGACGAGCTGCGGAGGTTCCTTTGACCTCCCGGCCAAGGAGGCGAGGCTGGCGGCGCTGGACGCCGCCATGGGGAAGCCGGGCTTCTGGGACGACGGCGATCGGGCCCGGGATGTCACTCGCGAGCGCCAAGACCTGACCACCCAGCTGGAGACCGGGCGCCGGCTGCTGTCCCTGGCCGGCGACGCCCAGGCGCTGCGGGAGCTGCTGGACGAGGGAGAGGACGCCGCCGCCGACCTGGCGGCCGCCCTCGAGCCGCTGGAGGGCGCCGTCACCGAGCTGGAGCTGCGCACCCTCCTGTCCGGGGAGTCCGACGAGGCCAATGCCATCTTCTCGGTCCACGCCGGCGCCGGCGGCACCGAGTCCATGGACTGGGCGGCCATGCTCCTGCGCATGTACCTGCGGTGGTTCGAGCGCAAGGGCTACGAGGCCTCCATCCTGGACGAGCAGCCCGGGGAGGAGGCAGGGATCAAGAGCGCCACCATCGCGGTGTCGGGGTCACTGGCCTACGGCTACCTCAAGGTGGAGGCGGGGGTCCACCGCCTGGTGCGCATCTCCCCCTTTGACGCCGCGGCGCGGCGCCACACGTCCTTTGCGTCGGTGGCGGTGGTCCCCGAGGTGGATGACAACATCGACATCAAGATCGAGGACAAGGACCTGCGGGTGGACACCTACCGCTCCTCCGGGGCGGGCGGGCAGCACGTGAATGTCACCGACTCGGCGGTGCGCATCACCCACATCCCCACCGGCATCGTGGTCTCCTGCCAGAACGAGCGCTCCCAGCACAAGAACCGGGCGGTGGCCATGAAGGTGCTGCTGTCGCGCCTGGCGGAGCGGGAGCGGCAGGAGCGGGAGGCCAAGCGCCAGGCGCTGGAGGACGAGAAGAAGGACATCGCCTTCGGCAGCCAGATCCGATCCTACGTGCTGCATCCCTACCGGCTGGTGAAGGACCATCGCACCGGCTTCGAGGTCGGGGACGTGGACCGGGTGCTGGACGGGGACCTGGACGGCCTGGTGGAGGCCGAGCTGCGGAACCGCCGGGGGCAGCGCGCGGGCTCCGACCCGGGAAAGGTCCCGGCCGGCAAGAGCTAAGTGCCTGTCCGTTGACACCTTATCGTCCCAGGTGTTACATTGGCACTCGCCGGGGGAGAGTGCCAAACAGGCGCCAGGCTCCGGTGGAGGAACGGACGTGGCGTCTGCCCCGCTCAGCGATCGCCACCGGGACGTTTTGGCGGCGGTCATCGTCAATTACGTGGTCACCGGACAGCCGGTGGGGAGCCGGACCGTGTCGCGCAACAGCCGCGACGGCCTCTCCCCGGCCACCATCCGCAACACCATGTCGGATCTGGAGGAGATGGGCTACCTGTACCAGCCCCACACCTCCGCCGGCCGGGTGCCCACCGACCTGGGATACCGCTACTACGTGGACCGGCTCATGTCCGAGCGCCCCCTGAGCCGCCGGGAGATCCGCCACATCCGCGCCGCCCTTCCCGCCGAGGAAGAGGCGCCCGACGTGGACGACCTGCTCAACCGAACGGTCAAGCTGCTGGCCGGCCTGAGCTCCCACGTGGGAGTGGTGCTGGCCCCCCGGTTCCGCCACGCCGTGCTCAAGCGCCTGGAATTCCTCAGCCTGCCCGAGGGGCGGGTCCTGGTCATCTTCGTCTCCCAGACCGGGATGGTGGATCACCGCGTCGTCAGCCCCAGGGAGCGGCTCAGCGACACCGAGCTGAGCGCCATGACCAACCTTGTGAACGAGAGCTTCCAGGACCTGACCCTCCCCCAGATCCGGGTCCGGGTGGTGCAGCTCATGTCGGAGGAGAAGGCCCTCTACGACCGGTTGCTGGCCCGGGCGCTGGATCTGTCGTCGCGCTACCTGGCCCAGCGCGCCGATGACGAGGACGAGGTGCTGGTGGATGGCGCCAGCAACGTGCTGGGCGAGCCCGACTTCGCCGACGTGGCGCGGATGAAGGCGCTGTTTCGGGCCTTCGAGGACAAGAGCCGCCTGGTGGATCTGCTCAATGCCTGCCTGGCGGAGGACCGCTCCCGTATCCTCATCGGCTCCGAGTGCCCCGACCCGGGCTTCAGCGACCTCACCCTCATCACGTCGCCGTACAGGTACCGGCAGCAGCCGGTGGGCGCCCTGGGGGTCATCGGCCCGCGGCGGATGGACTACGATCGCCTGGTGACGCTGGTGGACTCACTGTCCCGCTTCCTGTCCGAGGCCCTGGCCAGCCGGACCCGTGGAGCCGGAGAGGAGACGGCCGCCGTGGCCGCGGAGGAAGACGATGCCTGAGGACAGATCCCGGCCCGGGGGCGAGGCCGAGGCGGCCGCCGACGAGGACCAGGAGATCGAGATCACCGAGGTCCACGGCCTGCCCGCCGACGCGC
>JBFGDW010000385.1:0-3042 GCA_041580435.1 Candidatus Polarisedimenticolia bacterium
CCGCGGCTGTCCAGGATCTCCCGGGCGTGAATGCGGGTGATGGCGTCCATGGCGCGGCCTCCGTGTCCGGCTCCGGCCCTCAGGGTAGCAGGGCGAGCCCTGCATCGAGGAGGCCCCGCAGGGAGGTCTCGTCTTCGGCCTCGGCGTAGATCCGGACCACCGGCTCGGTCCCCGACAGGCGCACCAGCAGCCAGGCGCCGTCCGACCGCACCCACTTGTGGCCGTCCAGGCGAACCACCTGCGCCACCGGGACGCCGGCCAGCGCCTCCGGCGGCCGGGCCAGCCGCCGCTCCAGCTCCTCCCGGGCGCCGGCGGCAAAACGCCGGTCCAGGCGCCGGCTCAGCACCGTCCCCACCTGGCGGTAGAGGCGCTGGATCTGATCTCGCAGCGGCGCCCCATGGGCCGCCACCAGCTCCGCCACCAGGGCCGCCGCAAGGATCCCGTCCTTCTCGGGGACGTGCCCCTTCACCGACAGTCCGGCGCTCTCCTCGCACCCCATGAACACCTCGCCGGCGGCCAGCAGCGGCTGGAAGTACTTGAACCCCACCGGTGTCTCGTGAACCGGCACGCCGTGGTGGGCGGCGACCCGGTCCAGGAGGTGGGTGGTGGCCACGGTGCGGCCGATCCCCTCGCGCCATCCCCGGGTCCGGACCAGGTGGTCGGCCAGCAACGCCAGGATCAGATTGGGGGTGATCTCGGTGCCATCGGCGTCCACCACGCCGAACCGATCGCCGTCGCCATCGGTGGCCAGGCCGGCGTGCAGCTTCCCGGCCACCACGGCCTGCCGCAGCCCGTCCAGGTTGTCCCCGGAGCAGTCAGGCGTGCCGCCGCCAAAGAGGGGGTCGCGCCGGTCGTTGACCCGCACCACCTCCACGCCGCGCTCCTCCAGGAAGCGATCGAGCCAGCCACGGGTCGTGCCGAAGCGCGCGTCCACCGCCACGCGCAGGCCCGCGCCCTTGAGGACGTTGCCGTCCACCAGGCCGTCCAGGCGGGCGAAGTAGTCGGCCGCCGGGCGCAGGGGCGGCGGTGCGGGGGCCGGCGGCGCCGGCTCGTCGCCCACCCGCGACAGCGCCTCCTCCACCTTCCGGGTCACCTGGGGCGGCGCCGGCGCGCCGTCGCCGGTGGAGAGCTTCAGGCCGTTGTACTCGGGAGGGTTGTGGGACGCGGTGACATTCACGCCGCCCGCCAGCCCACCGTGGGTGATGGCGAAGGCCAGCACCGGCGTGGGGAGCGGCTCGGGCGCCAGCAGCGGCTCGAACCCCTCCGCCTGCAGCACCGACGCCACCTCGCCGGCGAAGCGCTCCCCCAGGAAGCGGGTGTCATGCCCCACCCCCACCGCCCGGCGCCCCTCGGGGTCATCCCTGAGGACGGCGGCGATGGCGCGGGTCACCTTGCGCACGTTGGCGAAGGTGAACTCGTCGCTGATGATGCCCCGCCAGCCCGAAGTGCCGAATCGGATCACGATCCTCCCCCGCCGCGCCGCGCCAATCTAACATGGCGATCCAGGCCCAGCAAGGCATCGCGGTTTCTTGACACCCCGGATCCCGCGTCCCTATAATCGCCCTCCTTCGCCGCCGGAGAGACCATGGCCCGATCCGCAGCAGCCCCCTCCCACGACACGGTGGTGGTCCTCACCACCGCCGGCTCCGAGGAGCAGGCGGTGCGCATCGCCGAATCCCTGGTGGAGGGTCGCCTGGCCGCCTGCGTCAACATCCTCCCCGGCCTGCGCTCCATCTATCTCTGGAAGAACAGGGTGTGGGACGATCAGGAGCTGCTGCTGCTCATCAAGACCCGTGCCTCCGCCTTCGACAAGGTGCGTGAGCGGGTGCGCTCGCTCCACTCCTACGAGCTGCCCGAGGTGATCGCCCTGCCGGTGGCCGCCGGCGATGCCGACGTCCTGGACTGGATCCGGCGCACGGTGACAGCCGGCGAGGGCCCGGGAGCCGGGGGGTAAGGCCCACCGCCCCGGGTCCGGGCCAGGCGCCTGGCCCGTCAGGGACAGGAGTTGGCGTTGGGGCGCACCGCCCCCGCCGAGGTCGTCCCCAGGGAGACCTCCACGCCGCCCACCTCGCCGCTCACCAGCCAGTAGAGCGGCTGGCCCGGCTGTGGCGCGGCGGCGTCGGCCTGGCTCGTGCCGCCCAGACCGCAGAACCGTCCGCCGGTGGCGCCGGCGCCGTTCACCTTCTGGGTGTAATCCCCGCCGCCCAGAAGCACGTCCAGCCGCCCGCGGTACAGGTGGTACGCCGGCGGCCCGGCGCACGTGCTCAGGGGCCACCAGCTCACCATGTCGCCGGCCAGCCGCAGGCAGCGGGTGGTGGCGGCGGCCAGGTTCACGTCACAGGCGCTGAAGGCGTCGCCCCCCCGGGCGATCTCGGCACTGTCCAGCTCGCCGTCGCCGTCAGCATCCACCCGGCCCGGGTCCCCCTCGTCGCCGGTGGCGGGGACGCCGTCGGGCCCGTCCAGCTCCACCAGGTCGGGCAAACCGTCGCCGTCGAAGTCGCCGCTGCTGCGGATGATCACGGTGAGGACCCCCGTGAGCGCCACCGTTCCCCCCCGGGCCATGACGAAAGCATCGGCATCCAGGGTCACCTTGAACTCGGGGCCGCCCTGCCGGGTCTGGCCGGACAGGGTCAGGCCGGTGCTCCCCACCGTGGTGAGGGGGCCCGCGGTGGCTGTGGCCGGGGCGGGGCCGAGTGCCTCGACCACCGCAGTGCTGCTCACCGTCCCCGAGTCCATGATGGTGGCCTCGCTGTGGCTGAGGGACACGTCCGCCACCAGCGGCAGGCCCGCCGGAAGTGCCGGCAGGTCCAGCTCCAGGGGAAGCTCCAGGCGGCTCCTGGCGCCCGAGACCGCCAGCCCCTGGGTCCCGGTCAGATCGAAGGCGACCTGCAGGCGGAACCCGAAGCTTCCCGGGGGGAACAGGTCCGCCCGGGCCTCGAACTGGCCCCCCACCCCGGTGCTCCCCTGCACCGTGCGCGTCTCCGGTCCGGCCAGGAGAGTCGCCGCGGGCCACTTCCAGGTGCTGCCGGCGGCGCGCAGCAC
>JBFGDW010000386.1:0-3037 GCA_041580435.1 Candidatus Polarisedimenticolia bacterium
CGGTACGCCCCCGCCGCCCACGTTGCGGCGGTGGAGGCGGTCTACCACGGGCTGCTAGGCTGAAGCGGCGTGCCCCATGACCGCGTTTAACGCCAACCCTACCGGCGAGGTGGGATCCTCCCCGGTCCCGCGGCTGGCCATCGCCTTCGTCACCACGCACGGCGAGGGGGCGATCCGCGCCCGCCTGGGCCTGCGCACCGACCTCGCCTTCGGCGGCGCTGAGCAGCAGATCGCCCTGCTGGCAACTGGCCTGGCCCACAGGGGCCACAAGGTGGCCGTGATCTGCGCCCTCCGGCCTGGGGCCGGGGAGGAGGAGCGGCTGGAAGGCATCCACCTGCTGCGCATCCGGGTAGGGGACGCCGCTGGCGGCCGCATCCAGCGCGCCCTGCGCGATGCCCTCGACCACGCCGGCGCGCGGCTGGTCTACCAGCGCTGCGCCCTGCCTCTCACCGGCCGGCTGGCCTGGCTGTGCGCCCGCAGCGGCCGGCGCTTCATCTTCGCCGTGGCCAATGACAGGGATCTGGACGGCCGGGTGCGCGGCAGCCTGGGGGCGGTGCGCCATGCCCTGTACCGCTACGGTCTGCGCCGGGCGGACCTGGTGGTGGTGCAGACGCGGCAGCAGGAGGCCATGCTGGCGGGCCGGCGCCGGCGCCCCTCGCTCCTGCTCCCCTCCGCCCTGGATCTGGAGGGTGTGCGGCCCCGGCCCGAGCCAGCCTCTCCCGTGGTGCTGTGGGTGGGGAATCTCCTGCCCAAGAAGCGGCCCATGGAGCTGCTCGACCTGGCGGCGAAGCTGCCCGGCGTCGCCTTTCATGCGGTTGGCGATCCTGGATTAGATCGGAATCTAGCAGAACAGTTTGCAGCGCGGGCCGGCACCCTGCCCAACGTCCGCTATCTGGGGCGCGTGGAGCACGCCGGCATGGACGCCCTCTACGCCAGGGCCACCCTCCTGCTCAACACCTCCGAGGCAGAGGGGGTCCCCAACACCTTCCTGGAGGCATGGGCCCGTGGCGTGCCGGTGGTCAGCCTGCGCGTTGATCCCGACGGGCTCATCGCGCGGGAGGGACTGGGGCTCGTGGTGGGCGACCAGGATCCCGCCGTCACCCTCTCTGGCTACCTGGAGGACACTGCGGGCCGCGGCGCCGCCGGCCAGCGCGCCCGAGCGCACGTGCTACAGGCTCACGATCTGCACCAGGTGGTGGCGCGCTTCGAGTCAGCCCTGGCCGCCCTCTGACCTGGGCTGCCTTCGGCCGTGGCGCTGGCTCATGGCCGGTCGTCAGCCAGTGGAGGTTGCCACACGGAGAGTCGGGCCCGACGTGAGTCGCGTCATGCCGTCCACGGCGCTGCCTGGAAAGGGTCTCTCAGCCCGCGCAGGCTTGCCGGGGCGCTCCGCGCGCCCATCCAGACCTTGAGCATCTCCCCCATGCCGCCGGGGCGGATGAGAGAGGTGAGGCCCAGACGGCGGCGCATGCGCTCGGCCTCGTCCAGGGGGGCATTCTCCAGCGCCTCGATCCGCTCTCCCAGCCCCAGCGCCAGCAGGAAGCGCATCTGGGTGGTGCAACCGGCCTCGGCGTAGCCCAGGCGGCCGGCCTCCCGGGCCAGCGCCGTGAAGTCGACGTGCGCCGTCAGGTCCTGGCGGCCGGCCCGCGCCAGGAGATCGTCGTTGGCCTGGTGCCGGTGGTAGGCCAGCAACGTGCCGGCGCGCCGGTGGGGTGCGTACAGCTCGCGCGCCGGGAAGCCGTAGTCCAGTACCAGAAGGTACCCAGCCCCCACACCGCGGGTGGCCTGCGCCAGGAACGATCCCATGGCGGGGCGAAGCTCCGCCTGCTGACCGGGCGCCAGGCTCGCCCCCGGCGACAGGACGCGCGCCAGCTCCTCCTCCAGCTCGGGCGGCGCCGAGCAGCGGACCTCCGCCAGCTCCTCTCCCTCCAGGCCGACGCGGATCTCCACCAGCCCCTGCTCCCCAGCCTCGACCCGGTCCACCGGCAGGGCGTCCAGGACCTCGTTCATCACCACCACGCCGGCGGGCCCCGCCTGCGTCCCGTCCGGCGCCTGCCCCCCGACGGCGGCTTCACCTGTCGCGGCGGTCTCCCCCGGCGCCGTCTCCACGCCTTCCCAGCGCACCACACTGCCGTGGGCGGCCAGGCGCTCGCGCTGGCGCTTCCGCAGCGCCGGGCTGACCTCGCGGATGAGGTAGACCCCGGGCCGGTACAGCGCGCTCCCCTCCTCCTCCCACGCCGATAGCAGGCCGTCGGCCAGCGCGCCGGTCCCCGCCCCCACCTCCACCACCACGAAGCGCTCCGGCGCGCCGGCCAGGTGGAACATCTCCTGGATCTGAACCCCGAGGAGCGCCCCGAAGGCGGGGCTCATCTCCGGCGCCGTCCAGAAGTCGGCTCCGTCGCGGCCGATCCCGGCGCCCCGGGTGTAGTAGCCGTGCTGGGGGTGGTAGAGGGCCAGCTCCTGGAAGCGGGAGAACGGGATGGGGCCGCGGGTCCGGATCTCGCCACGGATGAGGTCCAGCAAATCTCGATTACCGGGGTCCGGGGGCGCGGGCCGGGCGTCTGGCACTCCGGCCCCTATGCCGTGGCGCTGGCGTCCTGTGGGTTGGTATCCGACCAGCGAGCCCGCTCGGCAGCGCTGGGCTTCCCATCGGCGATCTGCTGCTGGAGCTGCATGATGCCGTGGATGAGGGCTTCCGGCCGCGGGGGGCAGCCGGGGATGTAGATGTCCACCGGAAAGACCGAGTCACACCCCTGCACCGTGGAGTAGGTCCCGTACATGCCGCCGCTGGAGGCGCAGGCTCCCATGGCGATGACCCACTTGGGGTTGGGCATCTGGTCGTAGATCTTGCGGGCCGGGCCGGCCATCTTCTTGGTGAGCGTTCCCGCCACGATCATCATGTCGCACTGGCGCGGCGTGAAGCGCATGGCCTCGGCGCCGAAGCGCGCCAGGTCGTAGCGGGGCGCCACCGTGGCCATCATCTCGATGGCGCAGCACGCCAGCCCCAGGGGCATGGGCCACAGGGAGTTCTTCCGCGACC
>JBFGDW010000387.1:0-2958 GCA_041580435.1 Candidatus Polarisedimenticolia bacterium
AGGCGCCCCCGCACAGGAACAGGATGTTCGTGGTGACCACCGGGATGGACTCCTGCTGCGGGAGCTTGCGTCCGCCCTGCGGCGGGACGGTGGCCACCGTGCCCTCGAGGATCTTCAGCAGGGCCTGCTGCACGCCCTCGCCGGAGACGTCCCGCGTGATGGACGGGGAATCGCCCTTGCGGCAGATCTTGTCGATCTCGTCGATGTAGATGATTCCCTTCTGGCACTTCTCCACGTCGTTGTCAGCCGACTGGAGCAGCTTGAGGATGATGTTCTCCACGTCCTCGCCCACGTAGCCCGCCTCGGTGAGGGTGGTGGCGTCCACGATGGCGAAGGGGACCGACAGGATGCGGGCCAGGGTTTGGGCCAGGAGGGTCTTGCCGGTGCCGGTGGGCCCGATGAGCAGGATGTTGCTCTTCTGGATCTCCACGTCGCCCTTGCGCCGGCCGAACTCGTTGCGCTTGTAATGATTGTAGACGGCCACGGCCAGCTTCTTCTTGGCCTGCTCCTGGCCGATGACGTACTCGTCCAGCAGCGCGCTGATCTCCACCGGCTTGGGCAGACGCAGCTCCCCCTTGGGCTCCTCCGCCTCCCGGCCGTCGGCGATGATGTCCAGGCAGATGTCCACGCACTCATTGCAGATGTAGACCGTCGGCCCGGCGATGAGCTTCTCCACGTCCCGCTGGCTCTTGTTGCAGAACGAGCAGCGCAGGCCGTCTCCGTCGCTCTTCTTCCTCACCATGGTCAGGCTCCGCTCCTCAGGTGACGCGGTTGGTGATGACCTGGTCGATGATGCCGTACTCCTTGGAGGTGGCGGCGGTCATGATGAAGTCCCGCTCGGTGTCGGCGTTGATGCGGTCGATGCTCTGGCCCGTATGCTTCACCAGGATGTTGTTGAGGGCCTCGCGCACCCGGAGGATCTCCTTGGCCTGGATGTCGATGTCCGTGGCCTGCCCCGAGAAGCCGCCCAGGGGCTGGTGGATCACGATGCGCGAGTTGGGCAGGGCGTACCTCTTGCCCCGGGTCCCGGACGCCAGCAGGACGGCAGCCATGCTGGCGGCCTGCCCCAGGCAGATGGTGGAGATGTCGGGCCGGACGAACTGCATGGTGTCGTAGATGGCCAGCCCTGCGGTGATGTGCCCGCCGGGGCTGTTGATGTACAGGGAGATATCCTTCTCCGGATCCTCGGACTCCAGGAAGAGGAGCTGGGCGATGACCAGGTTGGCGATGTTGTCATCGATGGGAGACCCGATGAAGATGATGTTGTCCTTGAGCAGGCGCGAGTAGATGTCGTAGGCGCGCTCGCCACGGCTCGTCTGCTCCACAACCATCGGGATAAGCGGCATTTACGGCTGTTCTCCCTCGTTATGAATATGACCAACGGAGACCAGAAAGTCAAGGACGCGATCGCGCCGCAGATGGCTCTTGAGCGCGCTCAGGCGTCCCTCGCGCTCCCACTGCGCACGCAGCGCGGCAACGGGCTTGCCCTCGCGCCCGGCTTCGGCCTCCAGCACCCGCGACAGGGCCTCGCCGTCGGCTTCGATCCCTTCCTTGTCCGCCACGGCGTCCAGGATGCGGCCGGCGCGCAGGTCCGCCGTGGCCCGCCCGGCCTGCCGCTCCCCTTCCTTCTTCCAGTCGATGCCCGCCTGCGCGGGGTCGATGCCGCGGGCCGCCAGCTCGCGGGCGAATCCTTCCAGCCGGCGGCGGACCTCCCGGTCCACCAGCATCTCCGGCACGGGGAAGCTGTTCCGCTCCAGAAGCTGGCGCAGGATTCCCTGGCGCACCGCCTCCTCGGCCTGGCGGGTCTTCTCGGTCCGCAGATCGTCCCGGATCTGGCCCCGGAGCTCCTCCAGGCTCTGGAAGGCGCCCGCCTCCCGCGCCAGGTCGTCGTCCGCCGACGGCAGCCGGCGCTCGCGCACCGCCTGGATGCCGAGGGTGTAGCGGATGGTACGCCCGGCCAGGGCCGGCGTCCGGTACGCCTCGGGATAGGTCACCGTGGCCTCGCGCTTGTCGCCGGCCTTGCAGCCCGGTAGGGCGGCGGCCAGATCCGGGTGAACGTCCTCGGTCCCCACCTGCAGGGTCAGCCCCTGGTTGGCGAACCTCTCCCCCTGCTCAGGACCGGCCAGGTGCTCGCCGGCCAGATCCAGGGTCACCTCGTCGCCGGGCTCGGCCCCACGGTCCTCCACCGTGCGGATCCGCGCCAGGCTGCGGCGGATGGACTCCAGGACCTCGTCCACGTCCTTGTCCTCCACCTGGACGGCGGGGCGTGTGGCCTCCAGGCCGCGGTACTCCCCCAGCTGGAAGGGGGCCTCCACGTCGTAGGCCGCCACCAGCAGCAGGCCCCCGTCCTCCTGGTGCTCGTGCTTCTCCAGGACCGGTGGCGCCACCGGCTCGTCGCCGTGCTCCTGGAGCAGGGTCCCCACGTGGCGTGACGCCAGGCGCTCCAGCACCTCCTCCTGGATGTCCTGGGCGTAGCGCTTCCGGATGACGGCCGGCGGGACCTTGCCCCGGCGGAAGCCCGGAAGCCGCACCTCCCGGGCCAGGCGCCGGGCCGCGGCGCCGGCCTCCGCCTCCACCTGATCCGCCGGAAGGTGGATCTCCAGGCGGCGGCGGCAGGGGCCGTCCTCGGTCCGGGTGTGCCGGAGCGTCGGGGGTGCAGGTTCTTCGGTCGGCATGGATCTCCGGAGTTGGTGCGAAAGGGGGGATTCGAACCCCCACGGGGATGCCCCACTGGATCCTAAATCCAGCGCGTCTGCCAGTTCCGCCACTTTCGCCCGGTTCGACACAGACTGCCGCGCCGGGTCACCGGAGTCGCGCATCCCTCGCGTGGGAGGCTCACGCTACCACCTGCCCGCGCAGAGGGTCAACCGGCGCGCCGACGGGCTCACGACGAGCTCCGCGAGCGCCGGCGCCGGCGGCGCCGCCGGCGGCCGGGGCGGGAGCCAGGCTCCTCCCCCT
>JBFGDW010000388.1:0-2957 GCA_041580435.1 Candidatus Polarisedimenticolia bacterium
CCGCGCCAGGGCGTGGTCGAGGAGGGCCGCCAGCCGCTCGCCGTCCAGGGCCGCCTCTGCCAGGGGCGCCTCGCAGGCCCGGGCCACCGTCTCGGCCGCCGCGGAGGGCCAGCCGGCCAGCCGCCTCAGGGCCAGGGCTTCCGAGTCGGGTCCTCCGTCCAGGGCCGCCGCCGCCAGGCGCCGCAGGCGCCGGGCATGGGCGCGGCGCAGCGGCGCCGCCACCTCCACCGGCAACCTCCGCGCCGCCAGCCACTCCGGCTCCAGCAGCCGTCGGGAGAGAAGGCGGCCGTACAAGCACGCCCCCGCGTCGCCGGGCAGCAGGCGGTCCGCCGCGGGCAGGCTGGGCGGGAGGTGTGCCAGGGCCAGCGCCTCCCCGGCGGCGGCCAGGGTGGAGGACACGGCGCCGTCCACCTCGGGCAGCACCAGGACCACGTCGTCTGGAACGGCGAGGGCGATGCAGCGGGGGCTGCGGCCGTGGCGCGTCCGCACCTGGCCGTCGCCACGCCTGAGATAGCGCCCGGTCGCCACCAGCCCTTCCCAGAGATCGTCCAGCCCCCTGGCGGGCAGGGCCGCGGACAGCGCGTCCGGCTCGGTGGAACCGGCCCCGGGCGCTGGGTCCCCCGGGCCATCGGCGAGGCGTCGCGCGAGCCTCCCCAGGTTCCCGGTCGGATCCGCCGGGCGCGGCGGGTTCCCCTGCAGCCTGAGTGCCTCCTCCGCCGCCTCGCACGCCGCGTCCTGCAACCACGCCAGGTCCCGGCCCGCCCCAAGCTCCCCGTCCAGAAGGCTCGCCAGCCGGCGGCGTGGCTCCGCGGCCCGGCGCCGCCCCATGCCGGCCTCGATGAAGCGGTCCCACCGCACCCGCGCCCAGGGCGCCGGTCGGGCTGCCTCCACCACCGCGCGCGCCTCCGGCCGGAACAGGTCGCAGTGGCGGTCGTCCAGGTCGGGGTGGGGCGAGACCAGCGGCCCTCCGGCTGCAGGGGCCAGCTCCGCCTCGCCGCGGTCGCGCTGGAAAGCCGAGAGCTGCTGCTCCAGCTCGCCGGGGGTCAAGCCGCGTTCTTCTGCGCCGCGTCGCCCCGGGCCAGGTACTCCAGGGCCCGCTCTAGCTGGAGATCCTCACCCGGCCCGCCCGGCTGGGGGACCGGACCAGGCTCAGCCTCGCTCTCCTCGCCCTCCTCCTCGTCCACGGGCTCCTGGTCGGAGGCCGCGGCACGGGGCGTCGCCCCGGCGGCGATGGCCACGTCGGGCTTGATCCCCTCGGCTCCCCACGCCGGCCCCTTGGGCGGCATGTAGCGCCCCACCGACAGGATCACCGCCGAGTCGTCAGGCAGGCGGATCAGCTTCTGGATGGAGTCATCGCCGAAGGTGGGCTCTCCCAGGATCTGGGCACGCCCGTGGTCCTTGAGGCTGGCCACGGCGATCTCCGCGGCGCCGGCCGAGAGCCGGTTCACCAGCACCGCCAGGGGTCCGGACCAGGCGCGGCCCGTCGTGGCCGGCAGCAGCTCGGGGGTGGCCCCCCGCTGCTCCACCTTCACGATGGTGCCGCCGTCCAGGAAGAGGTCGGCCAGGGCCGTGGCCTCCTCGCGCCCGCCCCCCACCGTGTCGCGCAGGTCCAGCAGCACCTGGGTCGTCCCCTTGGGCGGCGCCGCCAGCGCCTTGCTCAGCGCCTCCACCGTCTCCCGCTCCAGGTAATGGACGCGGGCCAGGAGGATGCCGCCCGGGCGGGACGAAACGGTGAGGGGGCTGGAGCGGAACGGCTCCAGCCGGAAGGTCGCCTCACGCCCTTCGCGGCCGCCGAACAGGTTGAGCGCCAGCGATGTCCCGGGAGACCCTCCCAAGGCGTGGCGAACCTGGAAGATGCTCATCTCCCGTGTGGTGCGGCCGTTGATGGTGCGGATGTAGTCCCCCGCCTCGACCCCGGCCCGCGCCGCCGGGCTGCCGGCCCGCACGCTCACCACGTAGGCGTAGCCGCCCCGCTTGGTGGTCTCGATGCCGGCCGGGAGGCGGGATCGTGCCGGCGCCAGGACCTCCTTGACCTCTTCGGGGGAGAGCCAGCCGCTGTGGGGATCCAGGCTGGCCAGCATGCCGCGGAAGGCCCCCTCCATGAGCTTCGCCTCGCCCACCGGATCCACGTAGGAGGAGTCCACCAGGTGCAGCACCTCGGTGAACGTGGCCAGGTCGTCGTAAGTCTGCTCGCGCTTGCGGTCCTGGCCCACCAGGCGCCCGGCCAGCGTGAAGGCCACGACGATGAGCGAGAGCCCGACCACGATGAGGCGCTGCTTGCCAATCCGCATGCTGTGCTCCTTCCGCTCCCGCTCCCTGGAATGTGAATTCTACACCACCGCCTCGCAAGGGGCCTCAGGCCGGGGCCAGCCAGGCCATGGGAGGCTCGGGGCGCCCCTCCACCCGGATCTCGAAGTAGAGGCGCGGCCCCTCCAGGGTCCCCGAGTCCCCCACCCGCCCCAGCTCCTGCCCCGGCGCCACCCGCTCCCCCACCCCCACAAGCAGTCGGGACAGGTGGGCCGAGACGGTCATCACCCCCCCGCCGTGATCCACGATGACCGTGCGGCCGTACCCCGCGAACCAGTCGGCATACACCACCGCGCCCCCGGCCACCGCCTGCACAGGGGTCCCCGCCTCGGCGCCGATGTCGATGCCGTTGTGAGGGAGCAGCGTGCCGAAGCGGGGATGGCGCCGGGGGCCGAAGAGCGTGAGCACGGGCCCCCGGGCGGGCCAGCGCAGCGTTCCCCGCAGCGACCGCGGGTCCACGCCGGCCGGCGCCTGGGACCGCCTGCCGGTCAGGAACGCGTCCAGCTCCGCGGCGGCGCGGCGGTACTCCCCGGCGGCCTGGCGGAACAGCGACTCCTGGACACGGATGGCCTGCAGGCGCTCCTGCTGGCGCCGCACCGCCTCCTCGGCCTGTGCCCGGGCCGCCTGGGCCGCGGCCACCGCGAGCTCCA
>JBFGDW010000389.1:0-2941 GCA_041580435.1 Candidatus Polarisedimenticolia bacterium
CGAGGCCGCCCAGGATCTGCGTTACGTGAACCCCGCCGAGACGCCCACCGCCTTCGCCTGGACGCCGGTGGAGGGAGCCTCCGGTTACCGGCTCGCCGGCGGGCGCAGCTCGCTGCTGGCCCGGGTTGAGCTGGCACGCGACGGCATCACCGACAGCTTCACCCAGGTGCGCGGCCTGGAGCCCGGGTGGTGGTACTGGCAGGTGGCCGCGCTGGATGCCACCGGCGAGCCGGGAGACCCCTCGGTGGTGGGTGCCTTCCGCGTCGTCAAGACTCGTCCGGTGGTGGACGATGACCACGAGCCTCCCGCCCTCACCATCCTGGAGACGCTCCAGTCCGGCACCCTGGCCATCATCTCCGGCCGCACCGAGCCTGACGCCAGCGTGAGCGTGGCCGGCAGGCCGGTGCTGCCCGAGGAGGACGGCCACTTCACCGCAGTGGTGCGCGTGGGCGGCACGGGCCTGCGCACCCTGCCCATCGTCGTGCGCGACCAGTCGGGGAACGAGGCGATCTACCACCAGGAGATCTACATCCCCGGGCACTGACCCCTCGGCCCCTGCTACTCTTCCGGGGCGGTCACGCCGCCGGTGGGGCGGCGCGCCGTGACGGGAGGTGCTGGGTGGGCACGGCCGCGTCCGCGGACCTGCGCAGGCTCGAGGCGATGCGCGACGCCTTCGGCGACGGCCGCGCCGCCGAGCGCCTGGCCCTCCTGGAGCGCCTGGCCCGGGCGCGCCTGCCGGCGGCCGGCGAGGTGCTGCGCCTCCACGAGATCCTGTGCTTCTGGCGCGCCTACCCCGAGGACGCGCGTCTGCTGCAGCAGGTGGAGTCCATGCTGGCGGCGTTCCACCTTCGCGCCGACCTGCGCCGCCACCGGCGCGATCTCTTCGACAGCGGCATGGCCGGCACCGACCTGTACTTCCGCTTCTACTGGCTCATGGCCATCCGCCTGGTGGAGCGCTGGCCCGAGTCCCTGAGCATCGACTGGGCCGACTTCGGGGAGGCGCCGCGCCTGGTGGAGATGCTGCATCTTCTCCTTCCCTACAGCGAGACGCCAGCCCTGGATTCTTTGGGGTTCTCCGCGCCGGAATGGATCCAGAGCCTCAAGGGGGACGGCGAGACCGACGCCACCTTCCTCATCCGGCGCTTCGCGGCGCTGCCGGTCCCCCGCCCCGCCAGGGAGCACCTCTACGAGAAGCTGGACATCCCGGTGCGCCTGTCGCCCGGGGAGGCGACTCCGGCGCGCGGGCGGGAAAAGTGGCCCCGGGCCCGGGTCGTCCACCAGCGGCGCCCTCTTTCCCGCGGCCGGCCGCGCCTGCGCCAGGCGGTGGCAGACGCCTCCTTCAGGATCCGGAGCCTGAACCGGAGCCAGGGGCGCGAGATCATCGAGCTGGCCAACGCCGCCATGATCCCCCGGCACCGTGACCTGCTGGTGTTCCTGCACGCCGACGCCGGGGACGTGCGCGTGGTGGATTTCGGCGATGGGCACCAGTTCGCTTGCATCGGCACCCGCCCCGACCGCCGGCTGCTCCTGGAGGCGGTCTACGGCTTTTTGACCCTGAAGAACGGCGTCCCCATCGGCTACGTGCTCAACAGCGCCCTGTTCGGCTCATGCGAGCTGGCCTTCAACGTCTTCGACTCTTTCCGGGGGGCCGAGGCCGGCGTCATCTACAGCCGCTTCCTGGCCGCGGTGCACCGCCTGTTCGACGCCGACGCCTTCACCATTGACCCCTACCAGCTGGGCCACGGCAACCGGGAAGGGCAGCTCTCGGGGGCCTGGTGGTTCTACTACAAGTTCGGCTTCCGCCCCCGGGACCCGGCCATCCGCGCCCTGGTGCGGGAGGAGCTGGCCCGGATGCGCCGGAGCCGCACCTATCGCACGCCGCCGGCCCGCCTCAACCGCCTGGCGGCCGACAACATGTACTTCCATCTGGGACGGCGGCGCCCCGACATCCTGGGGCGTGTCTCCCTGGGGAACATCGGCCTGGCCGTGAGCCGCTACCTGGCGCGGCGCTTCGGCCATGAGCGGGAGAAGGGGCTGCGGATCTGCGCCCGTGAAGCCGCCGATCTGCTGGGCTCGGGCGACCCGCGCCGCCTGGCCCCCGGGCCGCGCCTGGCCTGGGAGCGCTGGAGTCCCCTGGTCCTGGCCTTGCCGGGCGTGCCCGGCTGGACCCGCTCCCAGAAGCGCGCCCTGGCCGGCGTGATCAGGGCCAAGGGGGGGCGGCGCGAGTCGGACTTCGTGCGCCGCTTCGACGCCCATCCCCGGCTGCGGCAGGCGCTCCTGCGCCTGGCCGCCCATGAGAGGTAGCCCGGTGGGCGCGCGACGCTACACCCTCATCGCCTCCCTCTACGTGTCCCAGGCCATTCCCCTGGGATTCTTCGTGGTGGCCATGCCGGGGATCCTGCGCAGCTACGGCGTGGGCCTGGAGCAGGTGGGCCTGGTGGGCGCGCTGGCCTTCCCGTGGCTCATCAAGTTCCTGTGGGCGCCGCTGGTGGACGGCGTCGGGTCCTGCCGGGCCGGCCACTACCGCTCCTGGATCCTGCCGCTGCAGACCCTGTCGGTGCTGGCGGTGGCCGCCCTGTCCCTGGCGGACCTCCGGCAGGGCCTGGCGGCGCTGTTCTTCATCGGTGCGGCCTTCATGCTCTGCTCCGCCACCCAGGACATCGCCACCGACGGTCTGGCGGTGCGCGTCTTCGGCTCACACGAGCGCGGCCCGGCCAACGGCATCCAGGTGGGGGGGTACTACCTGGGACAGATCCTGGGAGGCGGCGCCGTGCTGGTCCTGTTCCACCGCCTGGGCTGGACGCCCGCCGTGCTGGCCATGGCCGGCTTCCTGGCGCTGCCGCTCATCCCGGCCCTGCGCTTCCGCGAACCCGCGGCACCCGACAGGGCCGCGCCGCCTGCGCCAGCGCCCGCAGCGGCTCCTGCCCCAGCGCAGCCGGGC
>JBFGDW010000390.1:0-2906 GCA_041580435.1 Candidatus Polarisedimenticolia bacterium
CGAGGACCTGCTGGGGGCCGCCCTGGTGGTGCAGGCGGCCCGGGAGGCGGGGGTGGAGCGGGTGGCCGGGGGCCGGCCGTTCCTGGTCTTCCCGGGGAGCGGCCGGGTCAAGGAGCAGATCGAGGTCCCCGACCCGCGCCTGGGGGGGGAGTCCATCGCCGACGTGCTGCGCCGGGCCGGGGCCCAGATCCGCGAGTCCTGGTGCGGCCCCTGCTTCGGGCAGGGGCCCGACGCCCTCAAGGAGGGGGAGAGCGCCATCACCAGCTTCAACCGCAACTGGCAGAACCGCATGGGCGTGGGCGGGCTGGGCTACCTGGCCAGCCCGCAGGTGGTGGCGGCCTCGGCCCTGGCCGGCTACATCGCCTCCCCGGCGGAGCTGGGGCTGGCCTGGGACCCCGAGCGCTTCGCCCTCTGAGTCCCGGGCCGTGGGTCCCTCCCCATGGGAAGGCCCGTGGCGCTGGCGTCGCCGTCCGCTCTAGAGCGCTGGAATGAGCTGCCGGTAGGCCTGGCCGTACAGGTTGAAGGCCCCCAGGAAGTCACGCGCCTGCAGGCGGCGGTCCGCCTCGGCGGCCAGCTCGTTGGCGGTCTCGGCCCGGTCCACGGCCAGCCCCAGGTCGAACTGGCTGTCGATGGTGGACCAGACCAGGCCGCGCACCTGCTCCAGGCGCCCCCCCTTCTCCGCGGGGAGGTAGAGGAGCGGCGACGGCTTCCCCTCCAGGAGCTGGCGCTCGATGTAGAGGGCCTCGCTGAGATCGCCCGGGGGCAGCAGCGCCCCCACGCCGGGCGGGGAGTACGCGGCGGCCCGGCCCCGGGCCTGGCCCCGCCCCAGACCCTGGCTTCGACCGGGCTCCGGCGCGTCGGATGCGGCGCGGCCCGGGGGGGCGATCTCCGGGAAGTCGAACGGGAAGGTCGGCTCGTCGCCGCACACGGCGATGTCCGAGGCCCGCTGCCCCTGGGGGGTGTGCACCAGCCGCTCCAGGTCGCACGACACCCGCCGCAGCTCCTCGATGGCCTCGGCCAGATCGGGTTGCACGGTCACCGACAGGGCGGTCATCTCCACCCCGTTCCCCTCCAGGAACTCCTCCACCGGGCGCTCGGGCTTGGCGAAGGCGTCCAGGAGCTTGGTGAACTGGAGCCGGGGCATGCCGATGTCGTCCAGGATGCTGTTGATGGACTTCTTGGCCCCGATCCCCATGACGTCGGGGAAGGAGTACTCCTTCCCCAGATTGAACAGGTCCAGCGCCCTGTGCGCCACGAAGTCGATGGGGGCCTTCTTGGGCAGTCCGATGGCGGTGGACTCGTTGGGAACCGGCATGCTGAACAGGCTGTTGAGGGACTCCTGCCACCGCTGCCGGTCGAACAGGTCCGGAGGCGCCTCGGGCCGGAAGAAGTTCACCAGGCCGAAACCCACCATGAGCCCCATCTTGACGCTGGCGGTCATCTCCAGCTCGATGCGGTAGCGGTGGCCCCGCTGCAGCAGCACGTCCAGGGCCACGTCGGTGTCCTCGTTGAACACCTGCAGGGCCGTGGTCACCTCCCCCCCCACCGAGACCCCGACCTTGCCGTCCGGCACCGGGATGAGAGCTCCCACGTCGATCCCCAGGGAGGGATTGAACAGGCCGCTGATCTCCTTCTCGAAGGCCTGCTGGGTGGCCAGGTAGGAAGGGTTCTCCTCGGTGAGGGGGTCGGCCTCGCCGGTGATGTCCCGCACCCGGAGGGTGACCTCCATGCGGGCCTGTCCCACCGAGAAGAGGGCCAGGAAGCCCTTGGCCTTGATGCTGGCGCTGATGTGGGCCATGAGCACCGCCTCGGGGTTGGCTCCGGCCGGGATCTCGAAGTCGTTGAAGCCGTAAACGATGCACGTGGAGCGGCCGGCGTTGTTGGCCGCCTCGGCCAGGGCCCGCAGCCGCTGCTCGCCGGGGACCGAGTTGCCGCCGCCATTGGTGCCGCAGAAGCCGATGAGGAAGAAGTCGTTGCGGCGAATCTCGGGCGGGGTGTCGAAGATGACCAGGCCGTCCTCGTTCTCGGCGAAGGCGTGGCGCGTGCCGGGTGCGATGACGGGCAGGGCGGCCAGGGCAGGCGCCACCCAGGCCAGGAGCAGGGCCGGGACCAGGAGGGCGGCCAGAGGCGGGCGGCGTGGCCGGGCCCGCCCGGGAGCCGGATCGATAGACAGGGTGCGTGGGGTCATGAAACTCCTCCTCGGGCTGGCGGAGCCACCGGCGAGGGGGAGAGCAGGAGAGTCACGGCCAGCCGGTCTGTGAGCGATGGCGGCAGCATACGCCGGTCCGGCGGGGCGGGGCAAGTCATTTCTACCGGCGCGCGGCGTGAAACGACAGTCTGCCCCCGGCGGCGTGCTCAGGGGATGACGTGCCAGCGGGTCTGGCGGCCGGCCAGGTAGGTCACCGTCTCGCCGTCGAACAGGGCGCTCTGCTCCAGCTTGATCTGCACCCACTGCCCGTCCCACTCGGGGACCTGCACCCGGACGTTCCCCTCGATGGCGTAAACGGTCCAGGGATGGAGGGGCCAGTCGCCGCGCACCGGCGTGGGGCCCTGGTTGTCCCACATGCCGATGGTGGGGCCCGGCCCATGTCCGTACACCCCCAGAGGATGCGTGTAGACGGTGGCCCGGATTCCCTCGGCGGCGGCGGCCTCCCGGGCCGCGGACAGGATGGCGTTGCCGGTCTGCCCCGCCTTGAACCGGGCCGTGAGGAGGTCCTGCCAGCGGTTGCCGATCTCGAGAGCGGACACCAGCCCGGCGGGCACCTCGGTCTCGCCCAGGCGCAGGACGTACCCCATCTCCTGGGTGTCGGTGCTCAGGCGCAGGTAGGTGATCCCCACGTCGGTGTGGAGCACGTCGCCGCGCTGGATGACGGTGTCCGCCTCGCCGAAGAAGTCGGTCTCCAGCG
>JBFGDW010000391.1:0-2859 GCA_041580435.1 Candidatus Polarisedimenticolia bacterium
CCCGGCTGATCCAGGCGGCTGCCCCTGAGGGAGCCTTCCACGACCAGCCCTGTCCCCGGGGGCCAGGGTGAGCCTCGACCCCCTCCCGGGGATCGTTCTCGGCACCGCTCCCGGGACCGATGGCGGCGCCTGCCCGGGAGCGATGGCGGCGCTGTCCCAGGGGCGCTGCGAGGCGCTTGTCCGGGGGCCGAGCGCGTGCTATCAAGGGGGGAGGAGGGATCCCGTGGCCGAATGTGCGGAGTGCGGCGCCGAGGTCGAGCTGCCCCGGAAGGTCAGCATCGGCGAGATCGTGGAGTGCCCCGAGTGCGAGAGCATGCTCGAGGTCGCGGATGTCAGCCCGCTCACCCTGGAGGTGGCCGACGACGTCGAGGACGAGGGCTCGGGCGACGAGGGCGGTGCGGAGGAAGACGAGGACTGGCTCCAGTGAGGGCGTGACCGATCTCTTCGGCAGACCGGATCCGGCCGATCAGGGCCGCCCGCCGGAAGCCCCGGGCCGCCGCCCCCTGGCCGACCGGGTCAGGCCGCGGACGCTGGACGAGGTCTTCGGCCAGCAGCACCTGACCGGGCCGGAGAGCCTCCTGCGCAAGATGATCGCCGCAGGGAGCGTCCCCTCCCTGATCCTCTGTGGGCCTCCGGGGAGCGGCAAGACCACCCTGGCGCAGGCCATCGCCCGGGAGGCCGGCGGGCAACTGGTGGCCCACTCGGCGGTGCTGTCGGGCGTCAAGGAGATCCGGGGGGTGGTGGACCTGGCACGGCGGCGCCAGGCGGACGGACAAGGACCCACCCTCCTCTTCGTGGACGAGATCCATCGCTTCAACCGGACGCAGCAGGATGCGTTCCTGCCCCACGTGGAGGCGGGCACGGTCACACTCCTGGGTGCCACCACCGAGAACCCGTCCTTCGAGGTGAACGCAGCCCTCCTGTCCCGGTGCCGCGTGGTGGTGCTGGAGCCGCTGGCCCCGGGGGCGATCCGCGCCATCCTCCAGCGGGCCCTGGACCGGGATGCCGAGCTGGCGGCCGCCGGCGTCCAGGTGCAACCTGCGGTGCTGGCGCGGCTGGCGGCGGCCTCCCGTGGAGATGCCCGCCAGGCCCTCGGCGCGCTGGAGGCGGCGGTTGCGGCGGCGGTGCAGGACGGGCGCGGGTCGTTGCGGGAGGAGGACGTGGAGGAACTGCTCGCGTCGGCCCCCCTCCAGTACGACCGGGCGGGTGAGGAGCACTACAACCTGCTCTCGGCCCTGCACAAGAGCCTGCGCAATTCCGACGCCGATGCCGCGGTCTACTGGCTGGTGCGGATGCTCCGCTCCGGCGAGGACCCGCAGGTGGTGGCCCGGCGCCTGGTCCGCTTCGCCAGCGAGGATGTGGGGCTGGCGGATCCCCAGGCGCTGCCGCTGGCCGTGGCGGCCCGGGAGGCGGCCCACTTCCTGGGACTGCCCGAGGGAGGGCTGGCCCTGGTGGAGGCCGCGGTGTACCTGGCCGCCGCCCCCAAGAGCAATGCCCTGGACCGGACCTGGGCCCGCGTGGTGGAGGATCTGGACGCGGGCCGCGCCGGGCCCGTGCCGCTCAACCTGCGCAACGCTCCCACCCGCCTCATGCGGGAACTGGGGTACGGCCGCGGCTACCACTACGCCCACGACGAGCCGGAGCAGACGGCGGCCATGGAGTGCCTGCCCGAATCGGTCCGCGGGCGGCGCTACGTGGACCTGGGGGAGGCCGGGCGGGAAAAGGAGATCGCCGCTGCGCTGGCCGCGTGGGCCCGGAGCCGGCGGCGGGCGCGGCCCCGTTGACCCGGGCCGGTGGACACGCGCTGGTCGACGGCGGACGCCCCCTGGCCTGGTTGGTGGGCGGCTCGCTGGCCGTGAAGCTGCTGCTGGTCTGGATGGTGGCGGCGATGCCCTGCAGCCACGACCAGTGTGAGTACCTGGAGCTGGCGGACGGCATCCTGGCGGGGCGGGGACTGCAGGTTCACGACGGCTACCTCTGGCCGCCGGGCTATATCGGCTTCCTGGCCCTTTGCCGTGGGTTGTTCGGCGCCGATCTCACCGCGCCCAGACTGCTGCAGGTGCTGGCGAGCACCGCCTGCGTGCCCCTCATGTTCCTGATTGGCCGGCGTCTGTTCGACCGGCGCACCGGGCTGGCGGCGGCCGCGGCGTTCGCCTTCTATCCCAACCTGGTGGCGTTCACGCACTACTTCTGGCCGTCCACCCTCTACATCCTCTGGCTCCTGCTGGCGTTTCACTTCCTCGTGCGCTCCCGCCGGGTGAGCCCGCGAGATGCCGTCGCCGCCGGGCTCTGGCTGGGGGTCGCCGCGCTGTTCAAGGGACAGGCCCTCTACTTCGCGCCGCTGGCCGCCGCATGGATCGCCTGGTGCGGAGGCGCCGGCGCGAGAGAGGTGGAGGCCGCCCCCGTGGCCGAGTCCACGCCTGTTCCCGCTGCCCCGGGACGGCTCGTGGTGGCGGCCCTCCTGGTGGGCGCCACCCTGGTCCCGGTGCTCCCGTGGACCGTGCGCAACGCCCTGATCTACCACCGCTTCCTCCTGCTGGACGCCACCACGGGCCGCAACCTCTACATCGGCACCAACGTCCCGCCGCCTTCCAACTGGGACTACGGCTTCGACGAGCGCCGCCGCGTGCACGGCGGTCGGCCCCGGTGCGCCGACGCCAACGTGGTGGATGCGGATCGCTGCGAGACCCGCAACGCGATCCGCTTCGTTCTGGAGCACCCCGGCCTCACCCTGGCCCGGGTCCCCATGAAGCTGGCCGATCTCCTCAACCCGTCGTCGTTCCTCATCCGGCACGCCCGCCTGGGAAAGTACCCTCATGTCTTCTCCCGGGGGGAGATCATCCTGCTCACGCTCATGGC
>JBFGDW010000392.1:0-2802 GCA_041580435.1 Candidatus Polarisedimenticolia bacterium
ACCACCGGGACGGGGATCCCCAGCCGGTCCAGGAGGAGGCGGCCCGACTCCTGCTCGGGGAGCGTTGGCGGGGCATCCGGCTCCGGGGGCCCGGGCAGCTCGCGCACCAGCGGGCCGCCCGGCGCCGGGGTCAGCTCCCCGTCCGGCGCCGGGATCAGCTCCCCCTCCGGCGCCGGCTCGCCGGGGCTGCGCTGGATATCGGCGCGCCGTGCCCTGGTGAACACCCGCTCGCCCCTGGCGTTGATGATGTCGACGCGCTGGATGATGGTGTAGTTCTGCAGCAGGCGGTCCAGGTAGCGGGCGAAGGTGGTGGTGGTCTGCACCACCCGGTAGAGGTCCACCGGCGTGGCCACCTCGCTGGCCGGAGGCAGCTGGGCGGCGAGCTGCTCCGCCTCCTGGCGCGTGCGGATGCGGGCCTCGTTGATGACCCGCTTGGACAGGTCGCTGAAGATCAGGTGCCCCACCACCGCCACGTCCGCCAGCAGCAGGAGGGCGAAGATGACGGTGAACGACCGCAGTCCCCGGCGGAACCGCCGCCCGGCCACGGGGCGGCCGGAGCCGGGGGCCGGGAGGGGGCCGTCCAGGCGGCCGGGAAGGCGGCTCATGAGAAGCACAAGTCCTTATCGTTCCTTGACTTACGCTAGAATATACCGCCGCGGGCGAGCCTGTCAACGGCGGGGGTTGCTGCAAATGGTCCGCAAGCCGGAGGGCTCCGAGTTGACCCGGCCCCTCCCGTGGAGTAAATAAGCTAGTGGCTCGGTTACGATCGCGTCATCGGGCCCGTTGAGTGGGAACGGAGGCCGTCGCGAGGGACGCATGGAGGAAACCGACCTCAAAGGTAGCATCAAGCTAGGCAACTACTTGAAGCAGTTGCGCTTGGGCTACGGCTTCTCCCTCCGCAAGGTGGAGGAGAAGGCCCGGCTGGCGGGCGGCGAGATCGACAACAGCCAGCTCTCCCGCTACGAGAAGGGTCGCTGCTACCCGTCCTTCGACAAGCTCCGGGTGCTGGCGGGGATCTTCAACGTCTCCATCCAGAGCTTCTCCGACATCGTCGATCTGGAGGAATTCGAGCGTCTACGGCCCGATTCCGACCATTTCGATGATCTCATC
The DNA here is from genome assembly GCA_041580435.1 of Candidatus Polarisedimenticolia bacterium. Classification (GTDB taxonomy): domain Bacteria; phylum Acidobacteriota; class Polarisedimenticolia; order SMYD01; family SMYD01; genus JBFGDW01. The sequence goes on from JBFGDW010000392.1 coordinate 1,111, forward strand.
GCCATCGGCAACCAAGAGGCGGAGCGGGGCAGCTACGCCCAGGCCTACGCCGCCTTCCAGAAGGCGGTGGAGGTGGCGGAGACCGAGGACGAGGAGGGGCAGGTGGATGCGCGGCGGCTGGCCCGGGCCCGCTACGGCCTGGCCCGCTCGCTCCTCCGCCTGGGGAAGATCGCCCTGGCCGAGAGCGAGCTGCGCAACATCCTCCGCCTGGGCGAGGGGGTGGACAGCGGGATCCTCATCAAGACCCTGCTGCAGCTCACCAACGCCCACGCCGAGATGGGGGACCGGTTCCTGGCGCGCCTGGAGGCGGAGAAGTGCCTGGCCGTGGCCCGGGAGGCCGGCGACGACCACTCGGTGGGGTACTCGCTCCACGCCCTCGGACGTATCGCATACGAGGACAACGACTTCCGCGGCGCCCTGGCCTACTTCCGGGACGCCATGAGGCTGTACGAGCAGGCTGGCGACAACCCCGGCGCCCTCTCCATGCGGGTGCACATCGGCGCCTGCCACATCGCCCTGGGCCGCCACAAGGCGGGCGGCAAGCTGGTGCAGGAGGCCCTGCGGACCGCCCGGCAGGCCGGCCTGCGGCGCCTCTGCGCCCTGGCGGTGTCCAAGCTCATGGAATCGGAATACGCGCAGCAGAACTACGAGCGCGCCAAGGCCTACATCCGCGAGGTGGACGCGCTGGCCGGCTCCGAGGTGGAGGAGGACCGCTACGTCGACCTGCTGTTCAACAGCGCCTTCTACCTCTGGGAGATCGCCCGCCACGAGGGGAACCCCATCCAGGAGAAGATCGCTTTCGGCCGTCTCAAATACCTCCGCTCCTCCCTGGAGCGCACCACGCCCGAGGTGGAGCGTTTCGACGCCCACATCGGACAAAGGAAGAGTCGTGAAAACCTGGTCTCGTAAGCTCGCGGGGGCCGCCGCGGCGGTCCTCCTCGGGGTCTTCGCAGGCGCGGCGGCCCAGGCCGAGGTGGCCGCCGTCCTCGCCGAAGACGGCCGCTACCTCCGCACCGAGATCCGCATGGTGCAGCGCGGCCGCATCAGCAGCGTCTGGCTGTCCTCGGACTCTCGCCTGCAGCGCGGCTTCCAGGCCACCACCGTCCAGCGCGTGCTCCTCAACGAGACCGGCGCGGAGCGCGCCGATGGCGTCCCCTCCATCGTGAACCACCCCCTGACCGGACTGCCGTGGGCCGTGTGGTCGTTCAACGAGAACGGCGACTACGAGCTGGCCGTGTCGGTGTTCGACGGGCGGAACTGGTCCAGCCCGGTGCTCCTGGGTGCGGCCCCCAACGGCGCCGCCGACATGAACCCGAGGCTGCTGTTCACCGCCGCCGGACGCCCGCTCATCACCTGGTGGCGCATGTCCCGCGACGGCTCCGAGCAGTCGGTCTGGTTCACCACCCGCCTCAACGGCGCCTGGCAGCCGGCCCTGCGGCTTTCGTCCAGCCGCCGCCAGGCCCGGCGCCCCTCCATGGAGCTCACCAAGGACGCCCTGATCATCGCCTACGACACCGAGGCGGGGATCGAGATCAAGAGCTTCCCGCTCACGGCCCCCATGCTGGGCGGCGCCCAGCCGTCGGGCGGGGCCGACGGGCCGGATCCGCCGTCCAACAAGGACACCCGGCCGCCGGAGTGCCCCCTGCTGGGCTGCTCCGGGAACTAGGCCGGAGGGGCGGGCCGGCCGGCCCG
>JBFGDW010000393.1:0-2739 GCA_041580435.1 Candidatus Polarisedimenticolia bacterium
CGCCCTGGCCCCGGCGGCCCTGAGCTGGCTGGAGGGGGAGGCGGTCCCGGACGGCGGCCCGGATCGGCTCGCCCCCCTCCTGGCCCATGTGGCGGAACGGATGACCGCCACTCCCGCCGCCAGGGCGGCGGTGGACATGGCCCTCCACGACCTGCAGGCCGCGGCCGAGGGCCGGCCGCTGGCCGACCTTCTGGGACGGTGCCACGACGGCCTGCCCACCTCGGTGACCCTGGGGATCCTCCCGCCTGGCGACACCATCCGCCTGGCCCGGAAGCACCTGGCCGCCGGCTTCACGCACCTGAAGGTCAAGGTGGGCCGGAGCTGGGCCGCCGACGCGGATCGGCTGCGCCGCCTGCGGCACGACATCGGACCGGCCCCGCGCATCCGCGTGGACGCCAACCAGGGGTACGGCCTCGAGGAGGCGCGGCGACTGGGCGACCTCCTGGAGGAACTGGACCTGGAGCTGGCCGAGCAGCCGCTGCCGGCATCCCGGGACGGCGACCTGCTCCGGCTGCCGCAGTCCCTGCGCCGGCGCGTCGCCGCCGACGAATCGCTCCTGGGGCCTGCGGAGGCCAAGGTCCTGGCAGGCACCGGCGCCGCCCCCCCCGCCTGCGGCATCTTCAACATCACGCTGATGAAGTGCGGCGGCATCGCCCCGGCGCGGGAGATCGCCGCCATCGCCGGCCGCCACGGCGTGGAGCTCATGTGGGGCTGCAATGACGAAAGCGTCATCAGCATCGCCGCGGCGCTCCACACCGCCTACGCCAGCCCCGCCACCCGCTACCTGGACCTGGACGGGAGCTTCGATCTCGCACTCGATCCCGCCGCGGGCGGGTTCCGGCTGGAGGGCGGGAGGCTGTACCTTCTCGACCGGCCGGGGCTTGGGGTTTCCCTGGACAAGGCCAGCGATTCGGCGTATCCATGACCCTCACAGCCACCCTGGCAAGGAAGGACGATCCCGCATGAGCGCAACCCGCCCCACCGCTGGAGGGGTCCGCATCCTCGCCGATGCGCGGCCCGGGCAGGAGGCCATTCTCACCCCGGAGGCCCTGGCCTTCCTGGCCGATCTGGTGCGCACCTTCCGCCCGCAGGTGGAGAAGCTCCTCCATGTCCGCCGCCAGCGCCAGGAGGCGCGGGACCGGGGAGCGTCCCTGGACTTCCTCCCCGAGACCGCTGCGGTGCGCGCCGGAGACTGGCAGGTGGCCCCTCTCCCCGCCGATCTTCAGGACCGGCGGGTGGAGATCACCGGGCCGGTGGACCGGAAGATGATCATCAACGCCCTCAACTCGGGCGCCAGTGTCTTCATGGCGGATTTCGAGGACTCCAACTCCCCCACCTGGGCCAACGTGCTGGACGGCCAGGTCAACCTGCGGGACGCCGTGGCCCGGACCATCACCTACGAGGACCCGGCCCGGGGGAAGTCTTACCGCCTGGGGAAGAGTCTGGCCACGCTTCTGGTGCGGCCACGGGGCTGGCACCTGCCCGAGAAGCACCTGCTGGTGGACGGCGCCCCCGCCACCGCCGCCCTGGTGGACTTCGGCCTCTACCTCTTTCACAACGCCCGGGCGCTCCTGGAGGGCGGCACCGGCCCCTACTTCTACCTCCCCAAGATGGAGAGCCACCTGGAGGCGCGTCTCTGGAACGACGTTTTCCTCCGGGCCCAGGACGGCCTGGGTCTTGCGGCCGGCACCATCAAGGCCACCGTTCTCATCGAGACCCTGCCGGCGGCCTTCGAGATGGACGAGATCCTCCACGAGCTGCGCCAGCACTCCGCCGGACTGAACTGCGGGCGCTGGGACTACATCTTCAGCTTCATCAAGACGCGCCGGGCCGATCCCGGCGCGGTGCTGCCCGACCGGGCCCAGGTGACCATGGAGCAGCCGTTCATGCGGGCCTACACCCAGCTCCTGGTCAGGACCTGCCACCGGCGCGGGGTCCACGCCATGGGGGGCATGGCTGCCCAGATCCCCATCAAGGACGACGAGGATGCCAACCAGGCGGCCCTGGGGAAGGTGCGGGCGGACAAGCTGCGCGAGGTGAAGGACGGCCACGATGGCACCTGGGTGGCCCATCCGGGGCTGGTGGCCCTGGCCCGTGAGGTGTTCGACACCCACATGCCAGCGCCCAACCAGATCCAGCGCCTGCGAGACGACGTCCAGGTGAGCGCCGCCGACCTCCTGGCCGTGCCCACCGGCACGCGCACCGAGGACGGCCTGCGCCGGAACATCAACGTGGGGATCCGCTACCTGGAGGCGTGGCTGGGCGGGAACGGCTGCGTCCCCCTGGATCACCTCATGGAGGACGCCGCCACCGCCGAGATCTCCCGCGCCCAGATCTGGCAGTGGCTGCGCCACGGAGCCACGCTCAGCGACGGGCGCCGGATCACCCGGGAGATGTTCGACGCCGTCCTGGTCCATGAGATGGACGCCCTGTCCAGCCAGGTGGGCCAGGATCGCCGCCGCGCTGAACGGTTCAACCAGGCCCGGGACCTGTTCGCCCGTCTGTCCACCAGCGAGACCCTCGAGGACTTTCTCACCCTGCCTGCCTACGAGCTGCTCTAGGAGCCACCCATGTCACCGTCTGCCAAGACCCGGACCAAGGAAGCCTCCCGCACTGCCGCCCCCGGCCGCTGGGATGGCCTCGTGCGGCCGTACTCCACCGAGGATGTGGAGCGGCTGCTGGGCTCCGTCAAGGTGGCCCACACTCTCGCCGAGCGCGGGGCCCGCCGGCTCTGGGATC
>JBFGDW010000394.1:0-2733 GCA_041580435.1 Candidatus Polarisedimenticolia bacterium
CCAGGTGCTGCCGGCGGCGCGCAGCACCCCCTCGGGGGCGGCCACCCGGGTTTCGAGGGTGGGGTCGAGGCAGGCTCCCGCGCCGGCCAGCGGGGCGGCCGGCGCCAGCAGCGCCAGCCCCCACACCGGGGCGCACCTCAACCTCCGCGGTAGCCACCTTCTCATGTTCCCCCTCCGGACCTGCTTAAATACGCCGTGGTCACGGGGCTGTCAACACCGCCCTCCCCGGGGGCGCTCCCAGGAGAGATTCACATGCCAGCCGAGAATCGCCCCAGCCCGGGTTCCGGCGGCGCGGCGCGCCGGCCGCTGGCCCTGCTGGGGCAGTTCGTCCTCATCCCACTTGTGATCGTCCTCATCGGCGTGTCGGTCTTCCTCCTGTTCGGCCTCGTCGCCAGCGAGCCCGACCGCCCGCGTGACGCCCTGGCCGAGATCCGCTCCGGGAGCGCCAGCCGGCGGTGGCAGGCGGCGTGGGAGCTGTCGCGCATGCTGCGCCAGCCCGGCCGGCCCGCCGATCCGGCCCTCGTTCCCGAGATCATCTCCACCCTGGAGTGGGCCGCCAACGAGGACCCCAAGGTCCGCCGCTACCTGGCCCGCACGCTGGGCTACCTGGGCGACCGCAGGGCGGTGCCCGCCCTGGTCTCGGCCCTGGAGGATCCCGACACGGACACCCGCCTGTGGGCGGCCGAGGCGCTGGGCGCCATCGGCGATCCGGCGGCCCGGGCGCCCCTGGCGAGCCTCCTCTCCTCCCGGGACCGCGATCTGCGCAAGCAGGCCGCCCACTCCCTGGGCAGCCTGGGGGATCCCCAGGCCCGTGGCGACCTGCAGCCCTTGCTGCAGGACGAGGCTGTGGACGTGCGCTGGAACGCGGCCCTGGCCCTGGCCCGGCTGGGCGATGCGGCCGGCGCTCCGGTGCTGCTGGCCATGCTGGACCGGGAGGGGCTGGAGCAGGTTCCCGACATCCGACCCGAGCAGCAGGAGGTGGCCATGGTCAGCGCCCTTGCGGCGCTGGCGGCGCTCCGCCACCAGGAGTCGGTGGACACCATCCGGAGCCTGAGCCGGAGCGACCCCAGCCTGCGGGTGCGCCAGGCGGCCCTCCAGGCCCTGGAGCGGATGGAGGCGGCCCCGCCCCCCTCCTGATCCCCGCCAGGCGGTCCTCAGCTCACGGCCGCCAGCCCCCGGTCCAGATCGGCCTGCAGGTCCTCCACGTCCTCGATCCCCACCGACAGCCGCACCAGCCCGTCGGTCAGGCCCATGCGCTGCCGGTCAGCCGCCGGCACCGAGGCGTGGGTCATGGTGGCCGGGTGGCAGGCCAGGCTCTCCACGCCCCCCAGGCTCTCGGCCAGGGTGAAGATGCGCAGGCTGTTCAGGAACGCCCGCGCCGCGTCCAGGGATCCCAGGTCGAAGGCGATCATGGCGCCGAAGCCGTCCATCTGCCGCGAGGCCAGCTCGTGGCCAGGGTGGTCCGGCAACCCCGGGTAGTAGACTTTGCGCACCCGGGGCTGGTCCTGGAGGTGGGCGGCCAGGATCCGGCCGCTGGCGTCGTGGCGGGCCATGCGCAGGGCCAGGGTCTTCACCCCCCGCAGGACCAGGAAGGAGTCCATGGGCCCCAGGATGGCCCCCGCCGAGTTCTGGGCAAAGCCGATGCGCTCGCCGTGCTCCTTGTCGGTGCTCACCGCCACGCCCCCCACCGAGTCCGAGTGGCCGTTGAGGAACTTGGTGGTGGAATGGACCACGATGTCGATGCCGTGGGCCAGGGGACGCTGCAGGTACGGGGACATGAAGGTGTTGTCGCAGACGGTGATGGCCCCGGCCTCCCGGCCCAGGGCCGCCACCGCCGCCAGATCGGTGATCCCCATCATGGGGTTGGTGGGGGTCTCCACGTAGATCATCCGGGTCGTTTCCCGGACCGCCTCCCGCACCCGGTCCATGCGGCTGGTGTCCACGAAGGTGAAGCTCCGGCCGAACCGCTGGAGGATCTGCACGAAGAGGCGGTAGGTGCCCCCGTAGGTGTTGTCGGAGCAGATGACGTGGTCCCCGGCCGAGAGCAGGGTCATGACCGTGTGGATGGCGGCCATGCCGCTGGCGAAGGCGTGGGCCACGCGCCCCCCCTCCAGGGCGGCCAGGTTCCGCTCCAGGGCCAGGCGGGTGGGGTTGATGGAGCGGGCGTAGTCGTACCCCTTGTCCTTCCCCAGCTCGCTCTGGGCGTAGGTGGACGTCTGGTAGATGGGGACCGAAACGGCCCCGGTGGCCGGATCCGGCTCCTGTCCTGCGTGCACGGCGTCGGTGGAGAATCCCATCTGCCCTCCTTCGGCTACGGCCCCTCGCGGCTCAGGCGGTCTGCTTGCCCCTGGCCGCGGCCGCCTTCTGTCCCGCCACGGCGGGGGACGGCGGCGCCTCCGAGTCGCCACCCGGCCCCCGGGACAGGTAGCGCTCCATGCCGTCGGGGATCACCGTGGCCACCCGGGCGCCGGCGGGCAGGCGGGCCGCCACCTGGCGCGCCGCCTCCACGTTGGCCCCGGCCGATCCTCCCACCAGCAACCCCTCCCGCCGCGCCAGGTGGCGCACCATCTCGAACGACTCCCTGTCGCTGATGGTGAGCACCTCGTCCACCAGCTCCCGGTCCAGCACCTCGGGCCAGAAGGAGTTGCCGATCCCTTCCACCCGGTGCGGCCCGGCGGCGCCGCCGCCGAAGATGGACCCTTCCGGCTCCACCAGGACCGCCCGCGCCTCCGG
>JBFGDW010000395.1:0-2716 GCA_041580435.1 Candidatus Polarisedimenticolia bacterium
GCCAGTGGCGCCGGCTCGTCCCGCAGGATGGCGGCCATCATGGCCGCCCGGGACTCGCCGTCGAACGGCCGGTGCCCGGTGATCATCTCGTAGAGGACGATCCCCAGGGAGAAGACATCGGCACGCTGGTCGGCCGGCTTCCCCTCCACCTGCTCGGGGGCCATGTACCCCACCGTCCCCATGATGGCTCCCTCCTGGGTCATCTGCCGCGTGGGCAGGTCGCTGATCTCCTCCCCTCCAGGCGACTCGCGCAGCTTGGCCAGGCCGAAGTCCAGCACCTTCAGCGGACCCCCGTCGGCCACCATCACGTTGTCCGGCTTCAGGTCGCGATGGACGATCCCACGGGCATGGGCCGCCGCCACCGCGTCGGCCAGGGGCAGGGCCAGGTCCAGGAAGCGCTCCGTGGGCAGGCCCTGCGTCGGGATGAGGGACGACAGGGCCTGACCCTGCACCAGCTCCATGGTGATGAAGTGGACCCCCTCCGCCTCCTCGATGGAGTAGACCGTGACGATGTTGGGGTGATTCAGCGCGGCGACGGCGGTGGCCTCCCGCTCGAAGCGCTGCCGGCGCTCCGCGCTCCGGGCCGACTCCTCCGGCAGCACCTTGAGGGCCACGCGCCGGTGCAGCCGGGTGTCCTCGGCCAGGTAGACCTCGCCCATGCCGCCCCGGCCGAGGGCCTCCAGGATCCTGTAGTGGTTGAGGGTCTCGCGCTGCAACGGGGCCTAGGGGCGGCGTCGCGCCCGTCCCTGCGCTGGGCGCGCCCGCGCCGGCTTTCCCCCCTCGTCCGCGTCCCGAGCCAGGGCGGTGCCCGTGTCGATCTGGAACTGGCCAGTCTCGATCCAGCCCGCCTTCAGCAGCGTCCAGCAATCACGGGCCCGGCCGTCCAGGACGAAGTCGTACGGCAGCCAGCCGTACCCCCCTTCTCCCCAGCCCTCGCTCCACGTGTTCTGGAACAGCAGGGCGCCCAGCGTCGGCGCCGCGCCCTTGGCAGTGTTCGTGATGGTGAGCTTGTCGTCGTAGCCCACCACCATCACGGCATGATTCCCGACCTCCTTCTCCCCCGGCTCCGGGTACGGGATGCGCCCCGTGGTGGTCGCCTGCGCCAGCGACTCGAACAGGGGAAAGCCCACCGACAGCGGGATCTGGGCCGCCAGGTGGGAGCGGATGAGATCCAGGAGCTTCTCGCGCTCCTGGGTCTCGTGGGGGCGATCCAGCCGGTAGTAGGAGATGGAGCGGTAGTCCCGGGCCAGGGCGTAGCAGAAGGAGGTTGGCTCGGCGTCCAGGCGCGGGTCCGAGCGCTTGGGCGCGGTCATGGTCCCCGGGTCCACGTAGGGCCAGTACTTCTCCGGGGGCACGCCCAGCAGCTTGAGGACACCCATGGCCTGACGCAGGTAGATGCCCTGGTCGCCGTCCTGCTGCAGCAGGTTCTTGCTCACCTTGTACAGGAACAGGCGCGAGGCGGCCACCGACTTGCCGAACGCCTTCTGCTCGAAAAACTCCAGCAGCCCCGCCACCACGTGGGCCGCGCATGTGTTGTACCCCCCCTGGAAGCGCACGGGAGGGCACCAGCGCCGGAGATCCACCCGGGCCGGCAGGTGCCGGGGCCGCCGGGCCGCGGCGCGGACTCCGGCCTTGCGCAGGAGCGGGGCGACGTGGTCGTGATCGTGAGTCAGATCCCGGTCGTCCCGCGGGTCGGGGACCCAGCCGGTGCCCAGTTGGAGCCGTTTCGCCATGTCCGTGTGCCTCCCCTTCCGGCGGCTCGGTCGTGTTATAGTACCAGAACTTCTCCGGAAATCACCTTAAGCCACGCTTGGTACCGCCCCGTCCACGGCAAGGAGGGTCGCATGTCGAAGAAGGCCGCCGACTTTCTCATCAACCTGTCCAAGGACCCCAAGAAGCGCGACGCGTTCAAGAGCAACCCCGACGCCACCATGAAGGCGGCCGGGCTGTCCGACGCCGACCGGGCCGCCATCAACAGCCGCGACCCCAAGACCATCCGGGATCATCTAGGAGACGACGGCCCGCCCGGCTGTCTGATCCTCATCCTCTGAGCGTGACGACCTGGGGCGCTCCGCCGTCCGGGGCGGGGGGATCCTTGTGGGTCGTCGGGACCGGGTTCCTGGTGGCCGGCCAGGTCACCCCCGAGGCCGAGGCCTGCATCCGCCAGGCCGACCGCCTGCTGGACCTGGTGGTCGATCCCGTGACCCGGGTCTGGCTGCGCTCCCTCCACCCTGACGCCGAGTCCCTTTACACCTCCTACAGGGAGGGGCGCCACCGGCGTGACTCCTACCGGGAAATGACCCAGCGGATCCTGGCGCCCGTGCGCCGGGGGGAGCGGGTCTGCGCCGTCTTCTACGGCCACCCGGGCGTGTTCGTGAACCCGGCCCACGCGGCCCTCCGCCTGGCCCGGGAGGAGGGATACCCGGCGGCCATGCTGCCGGGCATCTCGGCCGAGGACTGCCTCTTCGCCGATCTGGAGGTGGACCCCACGCGCCATGGCTGCCAGAGCTACGAGGCCACCGACTTCCTGCTCCACAGCCGCCGGCACGACCCGGCCTCCCTCCTCATCCTGTGGCAGGTGGGGGCCATCGGCGTTGCGACCTTCATGAACCGGGACCTGTGGAGCCGGGAGGGACTCGCCGATCTCACCCGCCGCCTGCTCCAGGACTACCCGCCCGATCATGGCATCATCCTCTACGAGGCGGCCCAGCTACCC
>JBFGDW010000396.1:0-2687 GCA_041580435.1 Candidatus Polarisedimenticolia bacterium
CGCGCGGCTGCGGCGCAGGAGCCAGGGCAGCGCGCGACCGCCTTCCGGGTGCTGGGGGATGACGCCGGCACCGGAGAGATCGAGCAGGCGGGCAGGGGCCTGAGAGCGGGTCACGTAAACCTTTCACACGCTTGACTTTGCCGATGACCAATCTTAACATCGCCGAAGCCATGGGCAAACTCGTCCAGGGCCCGGGACGCGCGCTGGCGGCACCGCTCCTCCTGCTGCTCCTGTACCCGGGCGCGACCGGCGCACCGCGAGCGGAGGACTCCAGTCTGCAGCGCGCGCTGGGATTGATCCAGGCGGCCTTCGCCGGCGGGGACGCGGCCCGCCTGGCGCCGCTGCTGCCAACCCAGGGGAAGGTCCACCTGTCGCTCCCCGCCCTGGACATCAGTCCCGGCTACTACAGTGCCGGGCAGTGCCGTTACCTCCTGGCCGATGCCTTCGGCCGCCACCCGGTGCGCTCCTTCAGCCTGGAGCCACCGGCCGATCCCCCTGCCTCGCCCCGGGTGAGCGTCCGGGGCCGGCTCCGGGCCGGCCCCCCTGGCCAGGAGGGAGAGCCCATCGCCATTCACTTCCTGCTCTCCCGCGAGGATGAAGCCTGGACACTGCGGGAGATCCGGCAAGCGTCACGTCCGTGAGGCGGCCGCGCTCCGTCCGCGCCGCCGGCGCCCTCGTGGCCCTGGCGCTGGCGGTGGCGGCGCCCGGGGGCTGCACCGGACGGAGCGGTCCCGAGAGCTCCGATCTGCAGGCGGCCTTCACCCGTGACATGGAGAGGCTGGGGGTGGAGGCCGAGGCCTGCGCCCGCATCCTCGCCGGCTTGCGGGATGGCCCCGCCAGCCCCGAGGCGTTCTGGGCCCTGGCGGCGCGCCTTCCAGGCGTCGCGCGCCCGGGCGACGGTGCCATCGCGGCCCTGTCGGCCTGGGATGCAGCCGGGCTGCCCGCCGCGTGGGCCGGTCCGGTGGGACTGGTGCCTCCTGTGGACACCACGCCGGGACGCCGTTACCAGGTGCTCAACCGCGGCGGCGCCGTGCATCTGCTGGCACGGGCGGGAGGACCTGGACAGGGGCTCACGGTGGCCGAGGCGATCTTCCCCCCGGGAACGCGCTGGAACCCGGCCTCACTCCGGGGTAACGAGCCGGCCATCCTCTTCGAGGTGGGCCACCCACCGCCTGAAGGGGCTGTTCCCCTGCAGGCGCCCGACGGCCTGACCCTGGGCTACCTGAAACCGGTGGCCTCGGCGAGTGTCGTGCCGGTGGAGCCGGGCATCCTGGCGCGAGCCGGGGCCCTGGCCGCCGTGCTGCTGGTGCTGTCCTCCTGGGCCTTGGCCCGCCGCTGGCGGTCCAGTGACGCCATCCTGGCCGCGCCGCTGCTGCTGTCCACCGGGATCTGGGCAACCCGGGCCGCGCTGCACGCCGTCCTGAGGGATCCTGCGCTCCAGGGTCCCCTCACCGACGCCAGCCTCTTCGCCACGCCGGCCCCCTTCGGCCTTCTCCGCTCCCCGGCGGACACCCTGGCCACCGGGCTGGCGCTGGCCATCCAGGCGGCGGTGGTGGGCCGCTTCCTGCGCACCCGCGCCGGCTGGCTCCCGCCGGCGCTGGTCCGCACCCTCGCGGTGGCCGGCCTGGCCGGGGCGCTCCTGCTGGCGCTGCGCGCAGGACCGGACAGCCCGCTCAACCTCCTCTCCCTCGCCACCCCGCCCCATCCAGGGGTCCGGATGGTGGTGCTGTGCGGGCTGTTCCTGATCGCCTGGGCGCCCTGCCTCCTGGCAGCCTGGGGAGGGTTCCCACGGACCGCCTTGCATCCCGCCTGGACCGGCCTGCTCCTGGCGCCGCTGGCCGCCGGCCTGCTGTTCGTGGCCCTGGCCAGCGGGTTCAAGGAGGCCCGCCACCACCTGGTGGAGTCCAACCTGCGCCCGCTGGTCCTCGCCCAGGAGGAGGAGCGCATCCGCTCCCTGGACCTGTCGCGTCGACGTCTGCAGGCCGACCCTTCCGTGGGCGACGAGGTGGAGCGGGCCCTGGCGGAGCAACGGGCCCACGACCTCGCCTACCGGCTCTGGCGGCAGACCGATCTGGCCGCCAGGGGGTATCACTCGTCCCTGGAGCTGTACGACGCCGCCGGTCAGCTGCGTGGCGCCTTCGGGGTGGAGATGCCGCCCCCGGTCCCGGCCGGGGGGGAGCCGTCCGACAACCTCACCCCGGTGGACCGCCAGACGGTGGTGTTCGCCACTCTCAGCCAGGAGAAGGAGACCCTCTTCGCCCGCTGGCCGCTGGCCGGCCCCGGCGGGCCGGTGGGCGCCATCGCCCTGTACGTCTCCAACGAGCTGGACAACGTGCCGTTCCTGCGCATGGAGCCCACCGTCTGGACCCGGGAGCCGGGCGGCGACAGCATCCTGTCGGCGGCTGACCTGCTCAACAGCGACATCATCGCCGTGGCTTACGGCAGCGGGAACCGGCTGCTGTGGAGCGCCCACCCCGATCCCCCTCCCCTGCCAGTCGGCCTCAGGGTCGCGGACATGGAAGGAGGGATGGAGTGGTCCGAGTCGGAGAGCGCCGGACACCAGGTGCGCCTGCTCTACTTCGGCGACGGCACCCGCCTGTACGGGGTGGGGTTCCACCTGGACCGGCTGACGGATCAGCTGGCCCGTCTGCTGCGCCTCTCATTGTTTCTCTCCGCCGTGGCCGGAG
>JBFGDW010000397.1:0-2681 GCA_041580435.1 Candidatus Polarisedimenticolia bacterium
CCGTGGACGGCGACACCTCCACCAACGACATGGTGGCAGTCCTGGCCGGCGGCGCGTCGGGGGTGCGCATGGAGGCGGCGGACGGCCCGGAGGCGCAGGCCTTCGAGGCGGCGCTCACCGGCGTGCTGGTGGACCTGGCCCGGGCCGTGGCCCGGGACGGGGAGGGGGCCAGCAAGCTGATCACGGTGGAGGTGACCGGCGCCGCCACCGAACAGGAGGCGCTGCAGGTGGCGCGCACCGTGGCGGGCTCGCCCCTGGTGAAGACGGCGGTGCACGGCGCCGATGCCAACTGGGGCCGGATCATCGCCGCCGCCGGACGCTCCGGGGTGGAGGTGCAGCCGGAGCGGGTGGCGGTGCACATCGGCCGGGTGCAGGTCCTGGCCCCTGGCTACGTCTCCGACTTCTCCGAGGACGAGGCCCGGGATGCCCTCTCTGGGGACGAGGTGCTTCTGTCCATCAGCCTGGATCAGGGGCCGGCCCGGGCCACGGTCTGGACCTGCGACCTGACCAGGGGGTACGTGGACATCAACGCGAGCTACCGGACGTGAGCGCCTCGGCCGAGACCCGCGACCTGAGCCCCGACCTGGCCCGCCGGGCCGAGACGCTGGTGGAGGCGCTCCCCTACCTGCAGGCGTTCCGGGGCGCCCTGGTGGTGATCAAGTACGGCGGCGCCGCCATGGACGAGGGCCCCCTGGCCGACTCGTGGGCCCGGGACGTGGTGCTGCTGGAGCACGTGGGCCTGCGGCCGCTGGTGGTGCACGGCGGCGGCCCGGCGCTGACCCGCACCATGGCACGCATGGGGATCGAGACCGCCTTCGTGGACGGGCACCGGGTCACCGACGCCGACAGCGCCGTGGTGGCGGAGATGGTCCTGTCCGGGCGCATCAACAAGGAGGTCGTCTCGCGCCTGAACAGGGCCGGCGGCCGGGCGGTGGGGCTGTCGGGGACCGACGCCGGCATGCTGCGGGTGCGGCGGCACCGGCCAGGTGGCGTGGATATCGGGTTCGTGGGAGCCATCGAGGCGGTGGACACCCAGCCGCTGCGGCTGCTGCTGGAGGCCGGTTACATCCCGGTGCTCTCCTCCACCGCCGCCGACGGCTCCGGCCAGCCCCACAACATCAACGCCGACCTGGTGGCCGGCGCGGTGGCGGCGGCCATGGGCGCCACCAAGCTGATCTTCCTGTCCGACGTGCCGGGGGTGCTGGTGGACGGGGCGCTCTGCCCCACCCTGTCGCCGGCCACGGCCCGGGAGCTGCTGGCCGACGGGCGCGCCGGGGGGGGCATGCGGCCCAAGCTGGAGGCGGGCCTGCAGGCCCTGGACGCCGGGGTCCCCCGGGTCCACCTGGTGGACGGCCGACTCCCCCACGCCCTGCTCCTGGAGCTGCTCACCGACACCGGCGTGGGCACCCTGCTGCAGCCTGAGGCCGCGCCCGCCGCGGCGGAGGCGGCCCCATGAGCCGGCCGGCCTGGGCAGGCACCCTGGCCTCCCGCGGCGAGCGGGTGCTCCTCCCCACCTACGCCCGCTACCCCCTGGAGATCGCCGCCGGCCGCGGCGCCCGCCTCGTGGACTCGGGCGGGCGCGCCTACCTGGATCTGGTGGCGGGGGTCGCCGTCAACGTCCTGGGGTACGGGCACCCGGTGGTGGCCAGGGCGCTGGAGGAGGCCGCCGGGGGCCTGCTCCACGCCAGCAACCTGTACTGGACCGAGCCCATGGTGCGCCTGGCCGAGCGGCTCACGTCGGCTTCCGGGATGGAGAAGGCGTTTTTCTGCAACTCCGGCGCCGAGGCGGTGGAGGCGGCCCTCAAGCTGGCCCGCCGGGCCCGCCCGGGGCGCCCCGGCCTGGTCTGCTTCACAGATTCCTTCCACGGGCGTACACTGGGGGCACTGTCGGTCACCGCCCAGTCCCGCTATCAGGATCCATTTCAGCCGCTGCTGCCTGGTGTCGTCGCCTCCCCCCTCGGCGACACACGCCGGGTGGCAGCGGCTCTTACGGAGCAGACAGCGGCCGTCATCGTGGAGCCGATCCAGGGCGAGGGGGGGATGCGTCCGGCGCCGCCCGGCTTCCTGCCCGACCTGCGCCGCCTGTGCGACGACGTGGGCGCGCTGCTCATCCTGGACGAGGTGCAGACCGGCATCGGCCGCACCGGGGCGTTCTTCGCCTACCAGCACGAGGAGGTGCGCCCCGATCTGGTGGTTGCCGCCAAGGGGCTGGCCGGCGGCCTTCCCATGGGAGTGCTGCTGGCCCGGGGTGAGGCGGCCGCCGCCTTCACGCCGGGCGACCACGGCTGCACCTTCGGCGGTGGGCCGCTGGTGGCCCACGTGGCCGACGCGGTGGTGAGGACGGTGCTCGCGCCTGGCTTCCTGGATGAGGTCAGGCGGAAGGGGGAGCACCTGCGGCGCCGGCTCGAGGAGCTGGCGGATCGCCATCCTGTGGTGGTGGAGACCCGCGGCCGCGGCCTGATGCAGGGGCTGGCGCTGGCCGCCCCCCGGGCCGCCGAGCTGGTGACGCGCCTGCGGGATCGGGGGGTGCTGGCGGCCCCCGCCGGCGCCTCGGTCCTGCGCCTGGTCCCCCCGCTGGTGATCGAGGAGGCCGAGATCGATGCGGCGGCGGCCGCCCTGGACGCCGCCCTGGGCGGCCTGGAGGCCGCAAAGGGGGCGGACGGCTGCGCCGCAGGCGCGGC
>JBFGDW010000398.1:0-2659 GCA_041580435.1 Candidatus Polarisedimenticolia bacterium
GATCCTGGAAGGGACCACCGCCAACGTCCCACCCCAGGGGGGGCGCAAGCACCCCCACCAGGAGTTCGTACCGGTGGACACCACCAATATCCTGTTCATCTGCGGCGGGGCCTTCGTAGGCCTGGACAAGGTCATCGAGCAGAGGGCGGGCAAGAACACCATGGGGTTCAAGGCGGAGGTCCACGCTGTGGGACGGAAGCCCCTGCAGGAGACCCTGGAGCGTGTGCAGCCCGTGGACCTGATCCACTTTGGCCTCATCCCCGAGTTCGTGGGGCGGCTGCCCGTGGTGGCCAGCCTGGAGGACCTGGACCAGCAGGCTCTGGTGCGGGTGCTCACCGAGCCGCGCAACGCCCTGGTGAAGCAGTATCAGCGCATCTTCGAGTACGAGAACGTCAAGCTCAAGTTCACCGACGACGCTTTGGAGGCAGTGGCCGCCCAGGCCATCCAGCGCAAGGTGGGCGCCCGGGGCCTGCGCATGATCCTGGAGGAACTGATGCTGGACATCATGTACCAGCTCCCCTCCAAGGACAACATCTCCGAGTGCATCATCACCAAGGAGGCGGTGGAGAACCGGAGCAACCCCCTGACCCTCATCGAAAAGGCCGGCTGACCGGCCCCCTTCTCCCGCGGAGCGCCCACCGCAGAGAATCGCAGGGGCTCCGCATCACTCACAGGGCGCCCGAGCCCAGGAACGGCAATCAGGTATAATGACCGCCATGAGCACCCCCGATCCCAAGCCCCAGTCCGACGACCTCATGGCTGTGCCCCTGGTGCCCCTGCGGGACATCGTGGTCTTCCCGGGCACCATGCTGCCGTTCATCGTGGGCCGCAAGGCGTCCCTGGCGGCGTTCGCAGCCGCCCTGGAGGGGGACAAGCGCCTCTTTCTGGCCACCCAGCGCGACGCCCGCATCGACGAGCCGGCGGTGGGCGACCTCAACTCCATCGGCACGGTGGCCAGCATCGTCCAGCACCAGCGGCTCCCCAACGGCAACGTGAAGCTGCTGGTGGAAGGGATCACCCGCGCCCGGATCATCGAGGTGTCGCCGGCCGGAGATTACGACCGGGTGCTCCTCAAGGCCCTGGATCGCCGCTCCGACGTCACCCCCGACGTGCGGGACAAGATGAAGCGGCTGGTCTCGCTGTTCGAGAGCTATGTGAAGCTGTCGCCCAACCTGCCCCACGAAACCCTCATACCCGTGGGGCGCTCCACCGACCCGTCCAAGCTGGCCGACACCATCGCCAGCAACCTGCAGGTGGGGGTGGAGGAGAAGCAGAACCTCCTGGAAACGCTCTTCCCGGTGGACCGGCTCAATGCCCTCATCACCCTGCTGGAGGCCGAGCTGGAGAAGCTGCGCGTGGACCGGCGCATCCACAACAAGGTCAAGAAGCAGATGGAGCGGGCCCAGAAGGAGTATTACCTCAACGAGAAGATCAAGGCCATCCAGCAGGAGCTGGGCGGCCGCGAGGACCGGGCCGGTGAGCTGGAGGAGCTGCGGGCCCGCATCGACAAGGCCCAGATGCCCAAGGACGCCCGGGAGCGGGCGATCCAGGAGATCAAGCGGCTGGAGGTCATGCCCCCGGTCTCGGCCGAGGCCACCGTCTCCCGCAACTACGTGGACTGGCTCATCTCCCTGCCGTGGAAGAAGAAGTCCAAGGAGTCCAGGGACATCGTCCGCGCCGAGACGATCCTCAACGAGGATCACTACGGACTGGAGAAGATCAAGCAGCGGATCCTGGAATTCCTGGCGGTCCGGCAGCTGGTCAAGAAAAAGATCAAGGGCTCCATCCTCTGCTTTGCCGGCCCACCGGGGGTGGGCAAGACCTCCCTGGGCCGCTCCATCGCCCGGGCCACCGGACGGAAATTCGTTCGCCTGTCCCTGGGCGGAGTCCGGGACGAGGCGGAGGTCCGCGGGCACCGGCGCACCTACATCGGGGCCTTCCCGGGCCAGATCATCCAGATGATGAAGAAGGCCGGAACCCGCAACCCGGTGTTCCTCCTGGACGAGGTCGACAAGATGAGCATGGACTTCCGGGGCGACCCGTCGGCGGCGCTGCTGGAGGTCCTGGATCCGGAGCTGAACCACCAGTTCCTGGACCACTACATCGACTGCGAGTTCGACCTGTCCGAGGTCATGTTCATCTGCACCGCCAATGTCCTCCACACGGTGCCGCCGGCCCTGCGGGACCGGATGGAGGTCCTGCGCCTGCCGGGGTACACCCTCAACGAGAAGGTCGAGATCGCCCGCCAGTTCCTGGTGCCCAAGCAGCTCTCGGCCCATGGCCTGCAGGGCGACAAGGTGGTGTTCCAGGAGGAGGCCATCCGGGACATCGCCGAGCGCTACACCCGGGAAGCCGGGGTGCGGAACCTGGAGCGGGAAGTGGCCTCCATCTGCCGGAAGGTGGCCATGGAGGTGGTCAAGAAGGGCGACCACTTCGCCGTGGTGGTCACCCCCGAGCTGGTGAACGAGTACCTGGGCGTGCCCAAGTACCGCCCCTGGGAGTCGGACAAGTCCAACCAGATCGGGGTGGCCACGGGCCTGGCCTGGACCGAGTCCGGGGGCGAGCTCCTCTCCACCGAGGCCAGCCTCATGAAGGGGAAGGGTGGCCTGACCCTCACAGGGAAGCTGGGCGACGTCATGAAGGAATCGGCCCGCGCGGC
>JBFGDW010000399.1:0-2641 GCA_041580435.1 Candidatus Polarisedimenticolia bacterium
CCGAGGATGTGCTCGTGCTGCGCGCCCTTGAGGGGGAGGCTCCCGGGAGAGCCCCCTCGGTGAGCACGGAATCCCGGGGGATGGCCACGCCGTCGGGGTTCGATCTCACCGGTGTGTCCATGACCAAGGTGGCCCGGTTGCTGTCGAGCATGGTCCTGGAGAGGCTGGTCCTCGACGAGACCGGACTGCGGGGCGCCTATGACCTGCGGGCGAGCTGGGTGGCCGGCGACCTGGATTCCCTGAGGGATGGGCTGGCAAGGTGCGGCCTGACGCTGGAGCCGGCCCGGCGTGAGGTGGAGATGGTGCTGGTGGCGCCCGTCGAGAGTGCTGAGATCCGGTAAAATGCCGGCCGCCTCCCAGGGACTCTGGAGGATGGCGGTTGACGGCACGGCCAAACTCTCCTCTCCGGTCTGGCGCGGACTCCCCCCGGCGCTGGCCAAGGCTCATGCAGACCGGGCTGGCGGCCACGGCCGTGCTCATGCTGATGGTGGCCGGACTGGCCCTTTACGCCTGGCTGCATCACTCGCCGGCGGGGGCCGTCTTTCCAGCAGACGCCGTGGCGCACATCGAGCTGCCCCACAGCCTCAGGAACAACGAGGAGCATGATGCCGCCTGGCGCCGAAACGGCGGCAACCCGTACGTCCTGAGCATCGAGCCGGAGGAGGGGGGCGCACTCCTCTACTACGGCGCGTCTCACGAAAGCGATCCGGACCACCCCCAGATCGCCGACATCCAGTCCCGGTGGCGGGAGTTCCGGCCCACGGTGGCCCTCTACGAGGGGCGCCAGCGCCGCTTCTTCTACGGTGCTCTCATCGAGCCGTTCGCCGGCCTGCCCGAGCCGGCGCTGGTGCACAAGCTGGCCCGGCGAGACGGCGTGGAGCTGTTCAGCCTGGAGCCCTCCTATGAAGACGAGGTGGCCGAGCACCTGCGCTCGTACACTCCGGAGCAGGTGGCCCTCTTCTTCTTCCGCCGGGTCTACCTCTCCGAGTCGGGCGGACAGGCCGATGACGATCTGGCCCGCCACCTCCTGGGCAAGCGCACCGACGTGGCGGGACTCAGGGGCTCACTGGCCACGCTGGACGACGTGGATCAGGTGTGGACGCGGGACTTCCCCGGGCACGGCGACTGGCGCACCGAGCCGGGGGAGCCGGGCTACCTGGGGGAGATCAGCGACGCCTCCCGGCGCATCCGCGGCGAGCACATGATCCGCATCCTGGTGGACCTGGTCCGCAAGGGAGAGCGGGTCCTGGCCGTGGTGGGCAGCGGGCACGTCATTCGCCAGGAGTGGAACCTGCGGACCTTGCTGGGCGCAGAGCCAGCGTGGGATCATCCAGAACCCTAGAACGATTGCCCATCCCAGGAGACAGAGCATGCGATACATCGACGGTTTCGTCCTTCCCATCCCCAAGAAGAACCTGGACGCCTATCGCCGCCTGGCCCGGAAGGCGGGCCGCATCTGGAAGGAGCATGGCGCGCTGGAGTACCGGGAGTGCGCCGGCGACGACTACAAGGTACCCATGGGCGTGACCTTCCCGAAGCTGGTGAAGCTCAAACGGGGTGAGACGGTGGTGTTCTCCTGGATCGGCTACCGGTCCCGCGCCCACCGGGATCGGGTCAACAAGAAGGTCATGGCCGACCCCCGGCTGGCCAAGCTGTGCGACCCGAAAACCATGCCGTTCGACCCCAAGCGGATGACCTACGGCGGGTTCAAGGTGCTGGTGGACGCCTGAGCCGGCAGGCGCGCCGGAGCGCCTACGCGTTCAGCAGGCCCAGCTCCCACAGCAGGCAACAGACGGCGAACCCCACGTAGACCGCCGATGCCAGCGACATCATGGCGATGCTGAGGGGGCCGGGGCGGGCCGGGTGCGGCAGGCGGCGCAGGTTCAGGTACAGCGTCATGGGCACATAGATGGCCATGGCGAAGCCGCCCATGTACGCGGCGTGGAAGATGAACCCCAGGTTGGTGACCTGGAACGTCTCCATGACCGCCGTCAGGGCGCAGCTCACGGTAATGGCCGAGCCGGCCAGCACCAGGTACCACCACCCCATCTCCCGGCGGCGCGCGGCGGGAAACTGGGTGTAGATGATGTCCGACAGCGAGCGGGCCACGCCGTCCACCAGGGCAAGCTGCGTCCCGAACAGGGTCGCGATCCCCACCACGAGAAACAGCAGCCGCCCGGGCCCGCCCCATACCTGGCCCAGGATCTCGGCCTGATCGAAGATCAGGCTGTTGGGCCCGGGCACCAGCCCCCGGGGATGGAGCACGGCCAGCGCGCCGAAGATGAACAGCAGAATGGTGACGCAGTTGAGGCCGAAGAAGAAGATCACCTGGTCCTGGCGCACGTAGCGCATCCAGGCCCTGAAGCGGGCGGCATTGGCCGGCGTGTCGGGGAACTGGTAGCCCGTGGACGGAATGGTCTCGTGGCGGCCGCGCAGGGGGTTGACCAGGGCGGGCAGACGGGCGCCCATGCCCACGTTCTTGTCCCGGAGGTAGAAGCTGTAGAAGAGGTTGGTGATACCGCCGGCGCCAGCGAAGACCAAGGCGCCGAAGAAGACCGAGAGCTCGATCCCCTCGTCCACGTGCAGGCTCGCGATGTTGGCGAGACCCTGGCCCAGCTCCCGCCACGCGGCAGTGGTTCCC
>JBFGDW010000400.1:0-2629 GCA_041580435.1 Candidatus Polarisedimenticolia bacterium
CCACGAAGGTCCCCGGGGAGACCGGCTCCGCCGGCGAGACGCGGCAGATGAGCCCGGCGGCCGCATCGCTCTGGCCGGACTCCTTCACCTGCACCGTGATGCCGAACGCGGCGAGCACCGCCACCGTCAGATCCACGTAGGGGCGCGACGACAGGCCCCCCACCTGGATTCCCACGGGTGCCGCCGCCCGGGGCGCGGCCAGCAGCAGGCCGGAGAGGAGCTGGCTGGACGCCCGGGCGTCCAGGGTGGCCCGGCCGCCGGCCAGGGGCCCCCGCACGCGCACCGGCGGGCAGCCTGGCTCCCCCAGCTCCTCCACGTGTGCTCCCAGGGTGCGCAGCGCCGCCGCCTGGGGCCCCACCGGCCGCTGGCGCAGGCGCGGGGAGCCGTCCAGCACCACGGCCCCGGCCCCCAGCGCCGCCACCGGCAGCAGCAGGCGCAGGGAGGTTCCCGAGTTCCCCAGCTCCAGGCGCACATCGCCGGCGGCCGCGCTTTCTCCGGGCCTCCCCGGCACGCCGCCGGGAAAGCCGCGGACCAGCCAGACGCTCCCGGCCCGCTCCACCCCTGCCCCCAGCGCCTCGAGGGCCGACGCGGTCAGGCGCGTGTCCTCGGCGTCCAGAGGGTTCTCCACCCGGGTAGCGCCGCGGCACAGCGCCGCCGCCACCAGCGCCCGGTGGGTGATGGACTTGGACGGTGGCGCGGTGATGGTGCCGCGTGCCGGGCCGACGGCCCGTGGGAGGATCCGGGGGCCTTCCATGGCCGTGGAGTCTAGCCCGCAGCGGCCGGCCGCTCCACCGCCGTCGTGCCGGATGATTACGCTATACTCGCCCCGGTCCGGGATCCCAGGGGGCGCCGATCCGCGGACGGCAAGACGTCTGGCGATATGGCGAAACGCACTCCGCTCTGGCTCGCAACCGGCCTCGCCCTGATCCTGGCCGCCCCCCCGTGCCCCGCCGTGGCCGGCAGCAAGCCCAGCAAGAAGGAGATCGCCTTCGCCGTCTCCCTGGCCCGCAAGGGGCTGTGGAACGAGGCGGCCCACCGCTTCCGGCTGCTGGTGCGCAAGGACCCGGAGAATCCCCGGCTGTGGAACAACCTGGCGGTGGCCTACGAGGCCTCCCGCCAGTTCCATGAGGCGCGCCGGGCGTACACCCAGGCGGCCGTCCTGGCCCAGAAGCAGCGCATCCTGGAGCCCCTGGAGGCCAACCGGGAGGCGTTCGAGGCGTTCTTCGCCGTCTGGGCCGAGCGCCAGCCCGGCCTGGCCGCACCGGAGCCAAAGTCCCATGATGATGGCCGCTAGGCTCCTGGCGGCCGCGGCCCTGGTCCTCGGGGCCGCCGTGGCCCCGGCCGCCGCCCAGAAGGCCATCCCGGTCACCATCGACCTGCCCGTGGAGGCCCGCCTGGACACCACCGGCGTGCGCCGCATCCTCATCGGCGGCTTCCTGCACACCGACTACGAGCGCTTCAACGTGGAATCGGAGCTGGTACGGGTCCTGCGCAACGAGCTGCGCAAGGGCTCCGACTTCCTCATCCTCACCGATCCGCCGGTGAGCCTGCCCGAGCAGCAGCTGGACGATTTGAAGCGCAACGCCCCCTTCTTCCAGACCATCGGCGACGAGTACCGGGCCGACCTCATCGTCACAGGCAAGGTCCAGTTCGGCACCGTGGACCGCTCGGGCTTCGCCCAGGAGGAGTACATCTCGCCGGTGACCGGGCGCCGGGCCATCCGCACCCGCTTCGTGGAGCGCACCGGCTTCACCCTGCGGCTGGACCTGATCTTCGTCAAGGGGGGCAACGGCGAGCTGGTGTACGAGACGTCCTTCGTCCAGGACGAGATCGTGGACGCGGACGCCGCCGACCCCCTGAGCATGTTCTACCTGCTGGTGGAGCGCTTCCAGGAGGGCTACCTGGCCATCCTGACCCCCCGCAAGCGCACCGAGACCCGCTTCCTGTTCGAGGAATAGGAGACTGGAGGCCCGCACCGTGCGAAATGTGGCGACGACCCTGGCGGGATGCCTGATCCTGGCCCTGCTCTGGCCCGCTCCCGCGGTGGCCCAGGTGGGGGGGAACAAGATCAACTACGACCGCTTCGAATGGAAGGTCTACCACAGCCCCCACTTCGACATTCACTATTACCCGGAGGAGGAGGAGTTCCTGGAGCAG
Source organism: Candidatus Polarisedimenticolia bacterium (assembly GCA_041580435.1). Lineage (GTDB taxonomy): Bacteria > Acidobacteriota > Polarisedimenticolia > SMYD01 > SMYD01 > JBFGDW01. Next base: position 2,158 of record JBFGDW010000400.1, read on the forward strand.
ATGGTGAGCTTCGCCGAGAGCGCCTACCTGAAGCTCTCCGAGGACCTGGACCACCAGATCTCCGAGCGCATCCCCCTCATCTACTACAAGACCCACCCCGAGTTTGCCCAGACCAACATCGCCCTGCAGGAGATCCCCGAGGCGGTGGGCGCCTTCGCCGAGCCGTTCCAGAACCGCATCGTGCTGCCCATCGACGAGCCCCCGGACAAGCTCTACGCCCTGGTGCTCCACGAGCTGGTCCATATCTTCGAGTACGACATCCTGTTCGCCGGCAACATCGGCCGCGCCATCCGCTCCAACCCTCCCCTGTGGATCATGGAGGGGCTGGCGTCCTACCTGGCCGGAGACGAGGACAGCTTCGACCAGATGGTCATCCGGGACGCGGTGGTCAACTCCATCGTGCCCCGCATCGAGCAGCTCAACCAGCTCTCCTTCCTGACCTACCGCTTCGGCAACGCCGTGTTCACCTTCA
>JBFGDW010000401.1:0-2623 GCA_041580435.1 Candidatus Polarisedimenticolia bacterium
CATCAAGGGCAAGCCCCAGGTGGTCTTCCCCGGCGGCGATGGCTGGCTCTATGCCTTCGAGCCCAAGACGGGGAAGCTCATCTGGAAGTTCGACCTGAACCCCAAGGACTCCAAGTGGCTCCTGGGTGGCGCCGGCACCCGCAACAACATCATCTCCACGCCGGTCTACTACAAGGAGAGGGTCTACATCGGCGTGGGCCAGGACCCGGAGCACGGCGAGGGGGTGGGCAACTTCTACGCCATCGACGCCAGCCAGACCGGCGACATCACCGGCAAGGCCACGGTGTGGCACGTGGGCGGCGAGGACTTCCACCGCACCCTGTCCACCGCGGCCATCCACGACGGCCTGCTCTACATCGCCGATCTCAGCGGCTTCTTGTACTGCTTCGACGCCGAGAACGGCAAGCTCCACTGGAAGCACGACCTGTTCGCCGCCGTGTGGGGCTCGGCCTTCGTGGCCGACGGGAAGGTCTACATCGGCGACGAGGACGGGGACCTGGCCGTGTTCAAGACCGGCACCAAGCTGGAGCTTCTCAACGAGACCAACATGGGCGCCGCCATCTACACCACTCCGGTGGCCAAGGACGGCGTGATCTACATCGTGACCCGCAACAAGCTCTACGCCATCCAGGACGGCATCCCGGCCCGGGCGGCGGCGGCCCCCTGAGAGGCCAGGGCCCGTGAGCCCCGACAGGACCACCCTGGACACCAAGGTGCAGGAGGCCCGCAAGGCCCTGGATGCCCACGTGCGGGAGATGGTGCGCTGGCACTTCGACCCCGCCACGGGCTGCCCCTTCTGGCTGGAGCGGGCCAGGGAGCTTGACTTCGATCCCCGGGAGGTCATCCAGGGATACGGCGACCTGGCCCGGCTGGGCCACTTCCAGGACGAGTGGCTACGGGGGGGGCCGGTGCGCCGCTGGGTCCCCAAGGGGCTGGCGGGGGAGCCGGTCTACGTCTTCGAGACCGGGGGCAGCACCGGCGTGCCCAAGTCGCGGATCAACATCAAGGACTTCGCCCTGGACTACGAGATGTTCGGCGACCGGCTCAACGACGCGACGTTCCCCCGCGGGGCCGACTGGCTCATGCTGGGCCCCACCGGGCCGCGGCGCCTGCGCCTGGCCATCGAGCACCTGGCCCAGTACCGGGGTGGCATCTGCTTCTTCGTGGACCTGGACCCGCGCTGGGTCAACCAGCTCATCCGCCGCCAGGCCCACCAGGAGCTGGAGGCCTACAAGGAGCACGTCATCGATCAGGCCATGAAGATCCTGCGGGCCCACGACAACATCCGCTGCCTGTTCACCACGCCCAAGCTCCTGGATGCCCTCTCCCGGCGCGCGCCGGTGGACAAGCTGGGCATCACCGGGATCTTCTGCGGCGGCACCGAGATGAACGCCCAGTTCAACCGCTACGTGCGCGAGGAGCTGGCGCCAGGCGTGGACTTCGTCCCCACCTACGGCAACACCCTCATGGGGCTGGCCTGCCCCAAGCCGTTCCAGCAGACCGAGAACTACACCATCACGTATTACCCGCCGGCGCCCCGGGCGGTGTTCGAGATCGTGGACCCGGAGCGGACCGACCGGACCGTGGGCTACGGCGAGACCGGCCGGGTCATGCTCACGACGCTGACCCGGGAGTTCTTCATGCCGCGCTTCCTGGAGCGTGACGAGGGGGAGCGGGCAGAGCCGTGCGACACTTTCCCCTGGGACGGGGTGAGCAACCTGCGCCTGCTGTCGTCCCTGCAGACCTCGGTGGTGGTGGGGGTCTACTGATGCTCCACATCCCTCTGCTGCGGGCCGGCAAGCCCTACCGGAGCCTGGACGCGGTCCCGCTTCCCGACGTGCGCACCGGCGAGCCTGTGGGGGAGATCTCCCAGGCCAACACCGGCCTCATCGCTCGGGATCTCACCCTGAGGGCCGCGGCCAGCCAGCGGGCGCTCCAGGAGATCCCGGTGGCACGGCTGCTGGAGATCTGCCGGCAGGCCGGCCGCCTGTTCGCCGAGGCGGAGCTGGACCTGGACGGCCGTCCCCAGGGGCCGGACGACTACGTGCGGCAGCTCTCCTCCACCACCGGGCTGCCCCACGCCCTGTGCCGGGCCAACATGGGCAAGGTGCGCTACGTGCTGGATAACATGGCGACGGTGCTGGGCGGGCTGACCCGCGGCCTGGACCTGTCGGTCCTGGATGCCGGATGGACCGGCGACGCCGCCGACCCGGTGAGCTACCAGCGCCAGGCGGACATGCTGGGGGCGGTGCTGCCCAGCAACTCCCCAGGCGTCCACTCCCTGTGGATCCCGGCGGTGGCCCTCAAGGTGCCTGTGGTGCTGCGCCCCGGCCGCCTGGAGCCCTGGACGCCCTTCCGGGTGGCCCAGGCCCTGAAGGCCGCCGGCTGCCCGGCCGAGGCGGTGAGCTTCTACCCCAGCGACTACGCCGGGGCCGCCGAGATCCTCCTGCGCTGCCACCGCTCCATGATCTTCGGCGACGCCAGCACGGTGGCGCCTTGGAAGGACGACCGCCGGGTGCAGCTCCACGGCCCGGGCTGGAGCAAGGTGATCCTGGGCCCGGATCAGGTGGAAGCCTGGCGCGACCACCTGGATCTCATGGTGACCTCGGTGGCCGACAACGGC
>JBFGDW010000402.1:0-2591 GCA_041580435.1 Candidatus Polarisedimenticolia bacterium
CTCCTCGTCCAGGACCATCTCCTCCACCCGGGCCTCGTCGGCGTCGGGAAGCTTGATGCCATCGGCCTGGAAGATCTTGATGCCGTTGTCGGTGTACGGGTTGTGTGAGGCGGAGATGACGATGCCGGCGTCGAAGCCGTCGGCGCGGGTCAGGAACGACACCGCCGGCGTGGGGACCACCCCGGCCACCGCCGCCTCGCCGCCGGCCTTGCGGATGCCCGCCACCAGCCGGGCGCAGATGGGGACGCTGGACTGGCGGGTGTCATACCCCAGGACCACACGTCCCGGGCGGCCCTGCTCCTGGAGGAAGCGGGCGATGGACTCGCCCAGGTGCACCACCGTCACCGGATCGAAGGGGAAGTCGCCGGCCCTCCCCCGGATGCCGTCGGTGCCGAACAGACGCTTCCCCATCTGGTGGTGCCCCCCGTCCCGCCGTTGCCGTCAGCGGCCGTCTCCCCAGGTGAGGCGGACCGGCTCTCCGGAGATCACCGACAGCTCGAGCCCCTCGGGCGGGGCCGAGTCGTCCACCAGCCTGACCTGCAGCCGGGAAGATGCAAGATCTGTAGCGGAACCGGCCAGCCCCGTCAAATCGGCCACCACCGCCAGATCCGCCGCCGTCAAGGCTTCCACGGCCTCCCGGGGGCCGCGGGCCCGCACCTCCAGCACCGCCGGCCGGAACCGGGGCACCGGCCCGCCCGCCTTCACCCCCTCGGCCACGACCTTCACCCCGGCGATGCGGCGCTCGGTCTGCAGCGGCCGCACCCGCACCAGCACCTCCACCTTGGACCGGGGGCTGGAGAGGCGCACCTGTCCGCCGGCCTGCCCTCCCACCACCGGCACCACCTCGATGCGCTGGTTGGCCTGGGCGCCGTCGATGGAGATGGTGGGGGTCCCCACCGACTCGACCTCCTTGACCGCCGGCTCCGGCCCCTCGATGACCACCCGCTCCGGGCGCACCACGGTGCCGGCGATCTCGTACCCCGGCGCCGGCAGCCCCTGGATGGTGGGCTCCACCGGCACCTCCCGGGTGGCCATGCGTGCCACTGTCACCTCCACCTGGCCCGGGGTGATCCGGTCCACCTCCACGCCGGCCGGGACGCGGACCTGGCGGGGGGTGAGCTGGAGGGTGTTTTCGCCGGGCTGGAGGCTCTCGCCGGCCATGTTGACCACCACCCGCAGCCGCTCGGGGGAGAGGCTGCGGATGGAGACCTCCGGGCCGCGCAGGCGCACGCTCACGTCGTCGGGGGTATCGCCCATGAGCTCCAGGTCGGCGGGCAGGCCCACCAGGTCCACCGGCACCTGCACCGTGCGCAGCAGGTCCCCCTGGCTCTCCACCCAGAACCAGGCGGCGAAGGCCAGGAAGACCGCCACCAGCTTCAGGGACAGGTTGCGCCTAAGATCCACTCTCGGCCTCCGCCGTGCCGGCCGCCTGGCCCTTGCGGCTGCGCTCGCCTTCCCCCTCGTCCTCCTCCCGGCCGTTGCGGCGCTTGAGCATCGGCTCCATGGCCTTCTCCAGGCGGCGCTTCAGCTCGGGCTTCTCCAGCGCGTCGTAGATCACCCCGTCGATGGCCAGAGACACCGCCCCCCGCTCCTCGGAGATGATGACGCTCACCGCGTCGGTCTCCTCGGTGATGCCGATGGCCGCCCGGTGGCGGGTGCCGTACTTGGTGGAGAGGCTCGGGTTGCTGGTCAGGGGCAGGAAGCACGACGCCGCCTTGAGGCGGCCGTCGCCGATCACGAGAGCCCCGTCGTGGAGCGGCGTGTAGGGGGAGAAGACGTTGACGATGAGGTCGTAGGAGATGGCCGCGTCCAGGCTGATGCCGCTCTCGGTCCAGTTGCGCAGCCCCTGCTCCCGCTCCAGCACGATGAGGCCGCCGATGCGGCGGGCGGCCAGGGCGTAGGCCGCCGACACCACCAGGGCCAGCCGGTTGTCCTCCTGGCTGGTGCCCAGGTAGCGGCCCAGGGGGTTGGCGCCGAACCCGGTCAGCGCCCGCCGGATGGTGTTCTGGAACACCACGATGATGGCGAACGGCACGTAGAACAGCAGCGGCAGCATGAGGCGGTGGATGGTGTTGAACCCCAGGATGTCGGGCCCGGTGAGCCAGTAGATGAACAGCAGGCCCACCACGCCGTAGACCATCTGCACCGCCCGGGTGCCGCGGATGAGGAGCAGCAGGTTGTAGATGATGATCGCGACCAGGACGACGTCCAGGAGGTCTCGCCAGGTGACGAGCTGCAGCCACTCGAGGACCGTCACGCGGAGTCCTCCGCGGCGGCCTCGCCGAGCGCCTGCCAGAGGCGCAGGAAGCCCACCGTCTCGCCGACGTCGTGGACCCGCAGGATGGCGGCGGCGGCGGCGGCCCAGGCGGCGGCCGCCAGGCTGCCGGGAAGGCGGCGGTCGACGGGGGCGCCCGACACCTCGCCGATGAAGCTCTTGCGGCTGGCGCCCACCAGGATGGGCCGGCCGAGCGGCGCGAGGTCTTCGAGGCGGGCCAGCAGCTTCAGGTTCTGGGCCGCGGTCTTGCCGAAGCCGATGCCCGGGTCGACGATCGTCTGGCCGCGGTCGATCCCCGCCGCCGCGGCGCGCTCGA
>JBFGDW010000403.1:0-2524 GCA_041580435.1 Candidatus Polarisedimenticolia bacterium
CAGGCGCGGCAGGAAGGGGATGTCGGTGTTGAAGGCGATGACCGTCTCGGGGCGGCCGGGAGGGACGAACATCCTCTGCGGCTCGTTCACCAGCCCCAGCTCCACCTCGGCGCGGCCGGCCACCACCTCGCGCAGCCGGTCCTCGGTGGCCGCCACCGAGTCCACCACCCGGACCATGATGGAGGCCACGGCCTCTCCTGGAATGACGTTGGGGCGCACGCCGGCGTGCAGCTCGCCCACATTGAGGGTGCCCCGTCCCAGGACCGGGTCCTGGCCCCAGTCGGCGGCCATGAGGTCCTGGACCACCGGGATCATCTTCGTGAGGGCGTTGTCCCCCCGCTCCGGGTAGGCGGAGTGGGCGGCCCGGCCGCGGACGGTGAGGCGCGCCTTGAACGCCCCCTTCTGCCCCCGGGCGAAGCGCGACTCGCTGGGCTCCCCCACCACCACGTGACGGCAGCGCCAGGGCTGCCATTCGTTGGCCATGCGGGCGCCGATGGAGTCGGTCTCCTCGGCCACCACCAGCAGGAGGGCGAAGCCGGCGGTCCCCTCCCCCACCAGCGCCTCCGCCGCCGCCAGCATGGCCGCCAGCACTCCCTTGGTGTCGCAGGCCCCCCGGCCATGGAGCCACTCGCCGTCCTCCCGGGGCGGGATGTGGGGCGGCACCACGTCGATGTGGGTGCACAGGACCACGTCCGGCTCCCCCCCCGCTGTGGCCAGGAGGTTGAAGCGGTCGGCCGCCACCGGCTGCAGCGCCACGTTGAGCCCGATCCCCTCAAGGACCGGGACCAGGAACCGCCCCACCTCCCCCTCCGAGCCCGAGGGCGAGGGGATGGCGATGAGCTTGCGGGCGAGATCGAGGGCGTCGATGGGCATGGGCGGGATCCGGGCCGCGATGCTAGTGGCGGGGGTCCGGGGCGTCAAGGAGCGCCCAGGGCGGGCGCCGGAGGAAAAACATGCCCCGGCCGGCGGTGATGAGGCCTGACCACGAAGGGGCCGGCCAGGGCAGGTAGCCGGTGAGCTACACAGAGAATCTCGCGCATGACGGGCCCGAGGGCATCAGCAAGCCGCCGGCTTCTGACTAAGGGAGTTCCCGGATTGCGCTCCGGCCCGAAACCATCGATATTGGAGGTGGGCCTGGTCCTTCGGCCCACACCTGGTGCATGCAGCAGACGGAACCCGGCCTTCTCGGGGATGGGGGGAGCGGGCCGAAGGAGTCGCCATGACGGCCCAGGTGCACCTCAACCATCCCTTCCTGACCATCTACTGGGACAGCGAGCGCTTCTGCGTCTGGATGGAGTGGAAGCGGTTCGTGAAGGGGGACGAGTTCCGGGAGGGGCTCGAAGAGGGGCTCGAGTTGCTGCGCCGCAAGGGGGCCCACCGCTGGCTGGCCGACTGCCGCAACCTGTCGGTGGTGGATCTGGGCGATCAGGCGTGGACCATCGCCGAGTGGTACCCCAGGGCGGTGCGCGCCGGCATCCGGCGCATGGCCATCGTCTGGCCGGCGCACTCCGTCGCCCGGGCCTCGGTCATGGACATCATGGGCAAGGCTCAGGTTTCGGGGATGGTGGTGGAGTCTTTTTACGACCTTGCCGCGGCCCGCGACTGGCTGACGCTCTTCCCGCCCCCCGGGGAGACCCCCGGGCGGCCCCAGGTCACGTGACGCGCTCCCACGTCCTGGTGGTGGACGATGACGCCCTCCAGCGCCGGCTGATCCGCGACGTGCTGGAGGACGCCGGCATGCAGGTCACCGACGCCACCGACGCCGCCTCCGCCCGGGCGCTCATCTCCCGCGGCACCGGCGAGATCATGGTCCTGGACTTCCTGCTCCCCGACGGCAATGCCATCGACGTCTGGGGCCACGCCCTGCGCAACCACCCCGCCCTGGCCCGGCGGACCCTCATCCTCACCGGCGCCCTCAACGAGACCGACCGCCGCGGTCTGGAGCAGTCCATGGGCCTCACGGTCCTCACCAAGCCATTCGACCCGGAGGCCCTGGTGGGGTCGCTGCGGCGGCTCCTGTCGCTGCCGTCCCCCCAGGCCGCTGAGTTGAGTGGGGACCAGGATTAGGTCAGAATGGAGCTGCCGGGAGGCCCGCACCCCGGCAACCCCCCCGGCTCCCAGCGAAGACAAGGAGGGGGCCATGCCCCGCATCGTTCGCGCTCTCGTGTTCGCGGCGTCCGCCACGCTGCTACTGTCCCACGCGCCCGCCCAGGCCGGCGGGAAGGAGATCTTCCTCTCCAAGGGCTGCAACACCTGCCACTCGGTGCCCACCGGGAAAGTCCAACGTCTCATCGCCAGCGAGAAGGCTCCTGACCTCGTCAACCTGGCCGAGCGGTACACCGCCCTGGAACTCACCGCCCTCCTGCGCCAGGAGCTGAAGATCGACGGCAAGGAGGTCCACAAGCGTCAGTTCAAGGGAGACGCGGAGCTGCTGGCACAGATGGTGGACTGGCTGCTGGCCCAGACCGACGACCGGTTCAAGGGAGCGAAGCGCGCCGAGGCGCCGTGACCACGCCTGGACCGC
>JBFGDW010000404.1:0-2520 GCA_041580435.1 Candidatus Polarisedimenticolia bacterium
AGCAGCAGCTCGGTCCGCTGCCCGTACCGGGCCAGGACCTCCTCCAGGGTAGGAATATGCTCCCCGGGGAAGGGCGGGTCGAACCGGGCGCCGGCGTCCAGCCGCGCCAGCTCGGCCCGGGTCAGGCGGGCGAGCCGCCGCCGGCCGCCCCCGGCCCGGGCCAGGGTGCGGTCGTGGAAGACCATGGGCACCCCGTCCCGGCTGAGCTGGAGATCCAGCTCCATGGCCTCGCACCCCTGCTCCAGGGCGGCGTCGAAGGCGGCCAGGGTGTTCTCGGGGGCATCCCGTGAGGCGCCCCGGTGGGCGATGACGCGGGCGGCGCGGTGTGGGCGGGGAGGCTGCACGGCGAGAGGCGGTCTCGCCGCGAATCTAGCATGCAGGCGCCATTTGATCCGCCGGAGCGGGATTGCTAACATGCACGGCGCCCGGACGATTACCCTCCGGGTCCTCCCGGACCAGCCAAGCCAACCACATCACCGATTGAGCGGGAGAGGGACATTCCGCCTTCCCTTCGGGGGAGGCAGCGACCGCCCAGGCGGTCGGCGTGTCTGAGGAGGCGGTGCCCGCTGCGTGGCGGTGCCGCCGCAGGAACCCTGGAGATCACCCACTCAAGGAGGATCGATGAGAGTCATCAAGACCAAGGGATGGATGGCCCGCGGGCTGGCGCTGCTGCTGCCCGCGGCGCTGCTGCTGGCGCCCGTCACTCTTGCCGCCGCCGCCGGCGGCGAGAAGGGGGACTGGGAACTGGGCCTCTTCGGGGGCCAGGGGTTCCCGGATGACTACGAGCGCACGGCCCCGCCTGGCGCGGCCCTCGACCCCGAGGACGACCTGCTCTACGGCGCCCGCGTGGGGTACTTCTTCCACCCGCGCTGGAGCCTGGAGGGCTCGTACCAGACCTTCTCCAGCGACACCGACTTCACCTCCGGCTCCAACGTGGAGTTCGAGATCGACTCCATCCGCCTGAACCTGCTCCTCAACTTCCGTCCAGGCGCCGACTTCCGGCCGTTCCTCACCCTGGGCGCCGGCCGGGAGTCCACCGACGTGGAAGGGCTCCTGGACGAGGACGACATCGGCTTCAACGTGGGCGGCGGCCTGCGCTGGTTCCTGGGCAACACCTTCGGCATCCGGCTGGATGCCCGCTACGTCTCGGTGGACGTGGGCGGCAGCGTGGATGACCGCCAGGGGAACCTGGAGGGGACCTTCGGCATCCTGTGGGCCTTCGGCGGCCAGCCCGCCGCCGACAGCGACGGAGACGGCGTCAAGGACCGCAGGGACAAGTGCCCCGACACGCCCCGCGGCGCCGTGGTGGATGCCATGGGCTGCCCGCTGGACGGGGACAAGGACGGCGTTCCCGACGGCATCGACAAGTGCCCCGACACCAAGCCCGGCATGGCGGTGGACGCCAGCGGCTGCCCCAAGGACAGCGACGGTGACGGCGTCAATGACGCCCTGGACAAGTGCCCCGGCACCCCCAAGGGGAAGAAGGTGGACGAGAAGGGGTGCGAGATCCTCTTCGACGAGGTGCGCAGCACCCTGGTGCTCAAGGGCGTCAACTTCGAGTTCAACAGCGCCGATCTGACCCCCAACTCGCGCACCATCCTGGACAGCGTGGCCGCTTCCCTGCGGGAGTGGAAGGAGATCCGCGTGGAGGTGGCGGGTCACACCGACTCCATCGGCAGCGACGGCTACAACAAGACGCTGTCCCAGCGCCGGGCCGAGTCGGTCCGCAAGTACCTCGTGAGCAAGGGCGTGGACGGCTCGCGCCTGACGGCGAAGGGGTACGGCGAGAGCAAGCCCATCGCCGACAACGGCACCGACGCGGGCCGCGCCGAGAATCGGCGCGTGGAGCTGAAGAAGCTCAACTAGCGCCCGTCCCCTGCCTGGCAGGGAAACGCGAAGCTCAACCGCCCCGGGGCGTCACCGCCCCGGGGCATTTTTTTGCGGGGCTGGGTCAGGCAGGCGTGGCGATGCCGTCGGATCCCACAAGGTAGGGGCGCCAGACCAGGGACAGGCGCGAGACCTGGATGTCGGTCTTGCGCGGCCGCACGGCCTTCTCCTCGATCTCCAGGGCCTCGGGGTCGACGCTGTCCCGGAGCGACTCGGTGGCCTCGGCGAAATCCTCCTCAAGCTCAGCCAGCTTCCCGTGCAGGTCCTTGAGCTTGCGCTGGGCCCGCTGGATGTCCTCGCGCTCCCGGGCGGCCCGGCCCACGCCGCGCATGGTGGTGGTGGCCCGCCCCACGGTGCCGACGCTGGCCGCCTTGCGCCCGAACAGCGCCCCCAGGACGGTGGCGCCGAGAGAGATGGCGGTCTGCATCTTCTGCTGGGAATACTGGGAAGTCTCGCGCCCCACCTGCGTCTCGGCGGTGCGAATGCGGTCCTGCAGCCGCTCCAGCTTGGGGGCGTACTTCTTGCGCAGCTTCTCCACCTCGGTGTCGCGGGCCTCGCGGGCCGCCTCGCGCACGCGGATCCGGAAGGCCGCCTCGGTCTCGCCGGGCTCGGCGGTCCGCTTCAGGGCCGGGC
>JBFGDW010000405.1:0-2509 GCA_041580435.1 Candidatus Polarisedimenticolia bacterium
AGCCCGGCGGCGGCCGCCGCCGGCGCCTGGCCGGCCACGCCGGCCCGTAGCGGCTCTTGCGCCATTTCCCCCAGCCCTGCGGCTCGTGCCGCACGATCCCCGGGAAAGACCGGCCGCCAGGCGGCCGGTCCCCAGCCCTGACCGAGGAGGGTCTCATGAACATCGGCAACGTCCTGATCAAGCTGGCGGCGGTCCTGACGGTGATCGCCTTCGTGGGCGCCGTCCGCTGGGCCCGCGGCCGCTCCGGTGGCGAGCGGCTCTTCCGCCTCTCGTACCATGGCATCACCGGCTGCCTGCTGGTGGCCTCCGCCATCCTCATGCACGCCATCCTGACCCATGACTTCCGCTACGAGTACGTCATCGGCTACTCCTCCCGGGACCTGCCGCTGCTCTACCTCATCTCGGCCTTCTGGGCCGGGCAGTCCGGGACGTTCCTGCTGTGGGCGCTGGCCACCTCCCTCCTGGGTTACGCCCTCATCCGCAAGACGTCGTGGCACCCGGCGGCGGTCATGGTGGCCTACATCCCCATGCTGGGGTTTCTCAACGGGCTCATGCTGGATCCCGGCGGCAACCCGTTCAAGATGGCCGCGCAGGTCCCCGCCGACGGGCGCGGGCTGAACCCGCTGCTGCAGGATCCCTGGATGGCCAGCCACCCGCCCCTGGTCTTCCTGGGGTACGCGGCGCTGGCCGTCCCCGCCGCCCTGGCCCTGGCAGCGGTCTTCACCCGCCGGGAGAGGCAGTGGCTGGAGCCGGCTCTGCGCTGGAGCCTGGCCGGGTTCGTGCTCCTGGGGCTGGGGATCGTCCTGGGCGGCTTCTGGGCCTACAAGGTCCTGGGATGGGGCGGCTACTGGGGCTGGGACCCGGTGGAGAACGCCTCGCTGGTTCCCTGGATCGCCGTCGCAGCACTGCTCCACGGGTTGCTGGTGCAGCGGGCCACGGGCGCGCTGCGCCGCACCAATCTGGTCCTGGCCATGGCCACCTACTTCCTGGTGCTCTACTCCACATTCCTGACCCGCAGCGGTGTGCTGGCGGACTTCTCGGTCCACTCCTTCCCGGCCGGCACCATCTACAAGGAGCTGGTCCTGGGCCTCGTGCTCATGGCGGGCGTCTCGGTGCTGGCCTTCTGGTGGCGGGGTCGTGAGAAGGAGCCGACGGCCGTCCCCTTCGAGCTGGGCTGGCCCATGGTCCTGTCGGCGGCGATCCTGCTGCTGGCCCTGTCGGGGGCGCTGATCCTGGTGGCCACCTCGTGGCCCATCCTGTCCGGACTCACCGGGCAGGCCTCCACCATCGCCGTGCCCTTCTACAACAAGGTCAACCTGCCGCTGTACGTCCTCGTCTTCGCCCTGCTGGCGGTGGCCCCCTTGCTGTCCTGGTCGGGCCGGCTGGGGCAGGGCTGGTGGCGGCGGCTGCTGGGTCCCGCGGCCGTGGCCCTGGCGGCCACCGCCGGCGCCGCCGGGCTGGGGGCGCAGGGAGCCGGCTACCTGGCCCTCTTCGCAATGGCCGCGTTCGCCCTGGCCACCAGCACGGTCCGATTCGCGCACCTGGCGCGGCACCGCCTGCTGAACACCGGCGCGCCCCTGGCCCACGCCGGCTTCGCCCTCATGTTCCTGGGAGTCGTGGCCAGCGCTGCCTGGACCCGCACCGCCGAGGTGGGCCTGCCCCAGGGCCAGCCGGTGGAGGTGCTGGGGCGGACCCTGACCTACCAGGGTCACGTGGCCGGCTCGGAGCCCGAGCACCGCTGGCGCGTCGCCGTGGGCCACCAGGGCGCCCAGCGCCTGCGGGAGGTCACCCTGCACCGCTCCCTGGAGCCGGGCCAGGAAGAAGCCATCATGCGCAAGCCGGGGATCTACCGGGAGGTGCTGCAGGACGTCTACGTCATCCCCACCGCGGTGCAGCCGGGGCGCACGCCGGGGCACGTCCTGGATCTGGCCAAGGGCGAGCCCGTGGACCTGCACGGCGCGAGCCTCACCTTCGTCAATTTCGACTTGGCCGCCGCCAGTGACGACCACGGGATGACGGTGCGGGCCGTGGTGGAGGTGGACGCCGACGGCAAGCAGGAGAGCGTCTCCCTCCCGTTCGGCATGGTGGGTGGCCGGCTGGCCGGCAGCCCGGTGGAGGTGGGGATCCTCCCCGGGACCGCCCTGACCATCCAGGCCATGGCCGTGGAGCAGGGGATCGTGCAGGTGCTGGCCCAGGAGGAGGGGGAGGGGACGCCCACCCCCCCGACCCTGATGATCCAGGCCAGCACCAAGCCGCTCATGCAGGTGATGTGGCTGGGCACCCTCCTGCTGGGGCTGGGGTGTGTTGTGGCGCTGGTCCGCCGCCTGGTGGACGCCCGGGCGCTGGCGGCGGCCCACGACGACCGGCGGGCCGGAGCCTCGGCGCGGCGGCGCGCCGCCTGAGGCGGCCCGCTCAGTCCCTGGACGGAGTGCCGGCGCTGCCGCCGGGGCGGGCCCCTGGAGGGCTGGCCCTGCCGGCGGCCGGGGTGGCGTGCTGGAAGACCTGCACC
>JBFGDW010000406.1:0-2502 GCA_041580435.1 Candidatus Polarisedimenticolia bacterium
CGGTGGAGGAGTGCCTGCAGGTGGAGGAGCACACCGCCGCCTGTCCGGCCTGCCGGGGCGATCTGGACGCCGACCGGCGCCTGTGCGAGACGGCGCGCCGGGAGCTGGCGCCAGTGCCTTCGCCATCAGGCGCCCAGGCCCGGGCGGCGCACTCCGCGGCCAGCGCTTTCAGATGGCTGCCCCGCCTGGCCGCCGCCGCGGCGCTGCTGCTGGCGGGCCTGGCCGTGGGCCGCTGGACCGCGCCCGAACCCGCCGCCCCCGCCGGCGTGCCGGCGACCCGCCCGGGGAAGGCTGAGCCGCCGGCCGAACGGGTCGCGGGGCTGGCTCGCGGCCGGCCGGGGGCGCTATCGGTCTTCTCTCCTGCCGCCCGGCCCTACCTCACGGCGGCGGCCCGGCGCGAGGCGCCGCCCGGGAGCGGCGACTAGCGCGAGCGGTGGCGGATGAAGATGGCGGCGATGAGGGAGACCACCAGGCTCGTTCCCACGGTGCCCAGGAGCCCGGCCACGGCCTGGGCCATGGGAGTGCTGCTGGCCTCCAGCTGCGCCAGGGCGGCATCCAGGTCCGCTCCGGTCAGTCCGCTGCCGCGCACCAGGTCGGCCTGCATGGCGTGGACGCGCTCCACCAGATCGGGCTGGATCACCGTGGTGAGCAGCAGCGAGTTCAAAAAGATCAGCACACCGCCCACCACGCCCATCCCGGTTCCGGCCCCCACCTGCTTGCCGTAGCCGTAGCCCAGGGCCGCCGTCCAGCGCAGCCCCAGGACCACCACCACGATGTTGATGAGGATGACCAGCCAGAACATGTTGAACAGCACCGGGTCGGCGATCCAGCCGGTGAACGCCATCACGTAGGTCCAGACGGCGACCAGGACGGCCAGCAGGATGCCGGCCTTGACCATCTCCTTCACGACGCCCTCCCTTTCCCGGGCCGGCGAAGCGGCCCGCCCGTGGAGCATGCCATAGAATGGTTGCCTGATGCAGGCGCTGACCTTCCAGGGCGTGGAGGAGGTGCGGCACGAGAAGGTGCCCGACGCAGGTCTGCGCGAGGCCGGCGATGCCCTGGTGCAGGTGGAGCGAGCCGCCATCTGCGGCTCGGACCTGCACGTCTACCATGGCCGGGAAGCCGGGCTGGATCCCGGCACCGTCCTGGGCCACGAGTTCATCGGCCGCGTGGCGGAGGTGGGCCGGGCAGTGACCCGTCTGAAACCGGGGGACAGGGTCATGAGCCCCTTCACCACCAGCTGCGGCGCGTGCTTCTTCTGCCGCCGGGGTCTCACGGCCCGCTGTGGCAAGGGGGAGCTGTTCGGGTGGGTCGCAGGCGGCGAGGGGCTGCACGGAGGCCAGGCCGAGGCGGTGCGCGTTCCCCTGGCCGACACCACCCTGGTGCCCATCCCGTCCGGCCTGAGCGACGAGTGCGCCTTGCTTCTGGGTGACGTGCTGGCCACCGGTTTCCACTGCGCCTCACAGGGGGAGGTGGGGCCCGGCAGCGTGGTGGTGGTGGTGGGGTGCGGGCCGGTGGGCCTGATGGCGGTGGCCGGCGCCCGGGAGGCCGGCGCCCGGCGCGTGCTGGCCGTGGACCGTGTGCCCGAGCGGCTGGCGCTGGCCCAGCGGTTCGGCGCCGAGCCTGTCCACGGGAGCCAGGTGGATCCCAGGGATGTTGTGGCGGCCGCCACCGAGGGGCGGGGGGCCGACGCGGTGCTGGAGGCGGTGGGAAGCCCGGCAGCGGGGCGACTCGCCTTCGAGCTGGTGCGGCCGGGCGGGGTCCTCTCCACCGCCGGCGTCCACACCGAGCCGCAGCTCGCCTTTTCCCCGGCCGAGGCCTACAACAAGAACCTCACCTACAGGGTGGGCCGCTGCCCGGTCCGCGCCGCCATGGAGCGCTTGCTGCCGGTGGCTCTCTCCGGGCGCTATCCGCTGGCCGAGGTCTTCTCCCACCGCATGGCGCTGGCGGCGGGGCCGGAGGGGTACCGGCTCTTCGCCGCGCGCCAGGACGGCTGCACCAAGGTGCTGCTCACGCCGTGACGCACCCGGCCGCGTCAGCGCAGCCCCAGGCGGGCGTCCACCATCTCTTCCAGGGCGCGGATGTCGTCCCGCTGCCGGTCCAGATCGTTCTCCTGCTCCACCAGCCGCTGGGCCAGCACGGCCCGCCGGTCCTCCAGCCGCTCCAGCTCGCCCAGGAGGCGGCGCATCTCCACCTCCTCGCTGGACAGGGCGGGATCTCCGGGAGCGGCCGCGGCCCGCCGGCGCTCCCAGTCCTCCCGGATCATCTCCAGGCGCCTGATCTCCTGGTCCAGGCTGTCCAGCTGACCGCGGGTGTCGGCCACCGCCTGCTGGAGCGGCGTGAGGGCGCGCTCCTTGAGCTGCAGGCGGTTGAGCAGGACGTTCACCTGCTGATGGTCCAGCACGCTGGTGAGCAGGACCGAGATCTCGCGCAGCGAGCGATCGATGCCGGCCAGATGATCCAGGAGGCGCGCCGAGGAGTCGGGCGCGCCGCGCTCCGCGA
>JBFGDW010000407.1:0-2413 GCA_041580435.1 Candidatus Polarisedimenticolia bacterium
CTGCTCGGGGCTCATGGCGAACGACCAGCGCCTGGCGGACCGCGTGCTGCGTGCGGCGGGGGAGGCCGGCGAGCGCCTGTGGCAGCTGCCGCTCATCGACGAGTACCGCGACAACCTCAAGAGCGAGGTCGCGGACCTGAACAACGTCGGCCCCCGCGGCGGCGGCGCGATCACCGCGGGCCTCTTCTTGAAGGAGTTCGCGGGCAAGACCCCGTGGGCGCACCTGGACATCGCCGGCCCCGCCTTCGCCGAGGAGGATCAGCCGCTGGCGCGGGTGGGCGGGACCGGGCACCCGGTGCGCACGCTGCTGCGCTACCTGGACTCCGTGGGCTGAGACCGGCCCGGCGCCATGGCCGAACCCACGCCGGATCCCCCGCACCGCCGCCACCGCGCCGCCGCTCCCGCCGCCCTGCGGGCCGCGGTGATCACCGTCTCCGACACCCGCACGCCCGAGACCGACGTCTCGGGCCGGCTCATGGCCGAGCTGCTGGCGGCGGCCGGCCACCGGGTCGCCCTCACCGAGATCCTGCCGGATGACCCAGGCGCCGTGGGGCGACGCCTGGAGGAGCTGGCCGGCGGCGGAGACGTGGATCTCATCCTCCTCAATGGCGGCACGGGGATCGGGCGGCGGGACGCCACCTTGGAGGCGGTGGCCGGCCGGCTGGACAAGACGCTGCCCGGCTTCGGCGAGCTGTTCCGCGCCCTGTCCTACCAGGAGATCGGCGCCGCGGCCCTGGCCTCCCGGGCCATCGCCGGCGTGCGCGGGCGCACCCTGGTCTTCTCCACGCCGGGGTCGCCCTCGGCGGTGCGGCTGGCCATGGAGAGGCTGATCCTCCCCGAGGCCCCCCACCTGGCCGGCGAGCTGCGCCGCTGACGGGGGAACGGACCTGCAGGCCGCCGCGGGTTGCTCAGCGCGTCGGACCGCCGCGGTGGGGCTCCAGCTCCACTCCCAGCCCCTGGGCCAGCCGGTTCACGTAGGCGTAGTAGGCGGCCACGTTGGCCATGTCCAGGATATCGGCGTCGGAGAACCCGGCGGACCTGAGGGCATCGGCGTCGGCGCGCGCCATCTCGCCCGGGCGCAGGGTGAGCTTCACCACGTAGTCCAGCATGGCGCCGTCGGCAGTGCCGTCCAGCTCGCTGCGATCGCCGCGCTGCAGCCGCTCAACCAGGTCCGGGTCGTCTGTCTGCGCGAGGAGGCCCTCCCCGTGGTGGACGATTCAGTAGTGGCAGTGGTTCAGGACGGAGACGGTGACCGCGATCATCTCCCGCTGGGCGCGGCTCAGGCCGGAGGGGCCGAACATGGCGCGCCGGTAGAGCTGGAGATGGGCCTCCAGGGAGGGGACGTTGAGGGAGTGGATCTTGAGGATGTTGTCCACGGTCCCCTCCGGGGTCTGGAGGCGGCTGTACAGATCCTTGAGG
Organism: Candidatus Polarisedimenticolia bacterium; assembly: GCA_041580435.1. Classification (GTDB taxonomy): domain Bacteria; phylum Acidobacteriota; class Polarisedimenticolia; order SMYD01; family SMYD01; genus JBFGDW01. The sequence continues at coordinate 1,420 of JBFGDW010000407.1, forward strand.
CGTCCCTCCGCCTTCTCCTCGGTGATGACTCGGATGTAGGGCATGGCGGCTCCCTCCGCCGGGAAGTGTAGCGCCTGGCAGCGAGCCCGTGTTAGCGTCACCCCCATGGCCCTTTCCCGGGATTACCTGCCCACACGGATCCAGCGCGGCGAGGGGGTGTTCATCGCCCCGGGCGCGGTGGTGGTGGGCCAGGTGAGCCTGGGAGACCGGGCCTCGGTCTGGTACGGCGCCGTGGTGCGCGGCGACATGGCCCCCATCACCATCGGAGAGGAGACCAACATCCAGGACGGCGCCGTCCTGCACGTGGACCCGCCCTATCCGGTGGTCCTGGGTGAGCGGGTGGTGGTGGGACACCGGGCGGTGATCCACGGCGCACGGGTGGCCGACGAGTGCCTCATCGGCATGGGGGCGGTGCTCCTCAACGGCGCCATCATCGGCACCCACAGCATCGTGGGGGCCGGCGCCGTCGTCACCGAGGGGATGGAGGTGCCGCCCCTGAGCCTGGTGCTGGGGGTGCCCGCCCGGGTGGTGCGCGCGCTGCCGCCCGAGGTGGCGGACCGCATCCGGCGCAACGCCGCGGTGTACGTGGAGGCCGCCGCCGAGTACGCCGCCGGCCGCCTGGGGTAGAGCCCCCGGCCCCCGGGAAAGCCGCGTCCCGATTGACTTGCCCGGGGGCGTGCGCTACGTTCCTCCGCTCGGCTGCGACCCGCCGGGGCCGGGAAGCCACCTGATGCCCTTCCAGCGCCACGAGTACCGCAAGCTGCAGCCTCTCATCGGCGAGGCGAAGACGGCGGCCGTCCTCACCCACGTCCATCCTGACGGCGATGGCGTGGGCTCCGGGCTGGCGCTGGCGCGCTTCCTGCGCGGGCGCGGCCTGGACGCACGCTTTCTAATCACCCACAAGCTCCCCCTGTCCCTGCAGTTCCTGGCCGCCGAGGACCAGGCATCGGTCTATGATGCCGCCCGCCACTCCGGCTTTGTCCGCGGCGCCGAC
>JBFGDW010000408.1:0-2395 GCA_041580435.1 Candidatus Polarisedimenticolia bacterium
GCCCCTACGCCCGCATCCAGGAGATCATCCGTGACGCCGGCGGCGCTATGCTGGAGTCGGTGGCCCTCTTCGACCGCTACGTGGGGGACCCGGTCCCGGCGGGGAAGGTCAGCCTGGCGGTGCGGCTGGTGTTCCGCGACCCGGGCCGGACCCTCACCGCCGACGAGGTGCAGGCGGCCCAGGAGCGCATCGTGGAGCGGCTGCAGCAGGACGTGCAGGCGGAGCTGCGGGACGCCTGAAGGAGGGACGCGACGTGACGAGCAGGAAGCCGAAGGCCGGGGACCCCCTCACCGAGCGGGTGCACCGGGTAGTGGAGAAGGTGCAGGAGCTGCGGGGCCAGGTGGCCGATCTCCAGGCCCAGGTGGGGGATCTGCGCACCGAGCTGGCCCGGGCCCGTGAGCAACTCCGGGAGCGGGACGAGGAGCGGGGCACCATCCGCCACCGCATCGAGCGCATGCTGGACGTCATCAACGGCTGAGGGAGGAACCATGAGCACCGAGGACACAAGGGTCCAGGTGGAGATCGCCGGCCGCACCTACACCCTGCGCGGCGACCGGGATCCCCGCGCCGTGAAGGAGCTGGCCGCCTTCGTGGACCAGCGCATGAGCGAGATCGCCGAACAGACCCAGACGGTGGACACGACCCGGGTCGCCATCCTGGCGGCCCTGAACATCGCCGACGAGCTGTTCCAGGGCCGCGACGGCAAGGGGGACGGGGCCGCCGCCCGGCGCGCCGCGGTCCGCGACCGGGAGCTGTGCCGACTCCTGGACGAGGCGCTGGTCGGTTGACGCTTTCCCGCCTCCCCGCCTACAATCGGGGGGCCAAATGATGACTGCGAGACGCGTGCCGGGACGGTGCCGGCCGAGCCGATACTCGCAAGAACGGAAGCCCGGGTCGCGTCGCGGTGAGCAGGCCCCCTGCGCGGGGGAAGCCTAATGCAACGCGCAGGGCCTCCACCCTGTCAGTCCAGACTCAGACCGAAACCCTCCCTCACGGTCCTGCGGGTCATCATTTGGTCTTTTGCTCGGGTCTGATCCCGGATCCCAGCCGCTGCGGAGTCCCATGACGACCACCTTGCTCCTCCTCCTGCTCGCGGCGGCGGCGGCCGTCCTCGCCGGCGACTACCTGCTGCGCCGCCTGGCCTGGCACAGGATGGGGACCCGCGCCCGCTCCCAGGCCGAGCGCATCGTGGAGGAGGCGCGCCAGACCGCCGCACACCGCGTCCGGGAGGCCGAGCTCTCCGCCGAGGAGCAGAAGGCCCGCCGCGTCCGCGAGGCCGAGGAGTCGGCCCGGGCCCGGCAGGAGGAGGCGGAGCGCCTGGAGGAGGATCTGCGCCAGCGCCAGGCCGGGCTGGAGCAGGAGGGCGCCGCCCTGGCGCGGCGCCGCAAGGAGCTGGAGGAGCAGGCCGCCGGCCTGGAGCGGCGGCGCCTGGGCCTGGAGCGGCGGGATGCCGATGTGGCGGCCCGGGAGACCAGCGTGGCGGCCCGGCTGGAGGAGGTGGCCGGCCTGAGCCGCCAGGAGGCCCTGGAGCGGCTGCGGGCCGAGATCGCCGCCGAGGCCAGGGCCCGGGCCCAGGAGGACGCCGCCCGCGCCCTGGAGGAGGCACGCGCCGGCCTGGATGCCCGCCTCAAGGAGATGACCGCCCGGGGTCTGCAGCGCCTGCGCATCGGCGGCTTCGTGGAGTCCACCGTCAGCATCATCCGCCTCCCCTCCGACGACATGAAGGGGCGGATCATCGGCCGGGAGGGGCGCAACATCCGCTCCATCGAGATGACCACCGGCATCGACCTCATCGTGGACGACACGCCGGGCACCATCCTCATCTCCAGCTTCGACCCCCTGCGCCGGGAGGTTGCCCGGGTCGCCATCGAGAGGCTGGTGGAGGACGGCCGCATTCACCCGGCCCGCATCGAAGAGCTGGTGGAGAAGACCCGGGCCGAGATGGATCAGCTCATCGACGAGACCGGCGAGACGGCGGCCTTCGAGCTGGGCATCCAGGAGCTGCAGCCGCGCCTGGTGCGCCTCCTGGGACAGCTCAAGTACCACACCGCCCAGGGCCAGAACCTGCTGCAGCACTGCCGCGAGACCGCCGACCTGGCCGGCGCCCTGGCGGTGGAGCTGGGCCTGCCCCCGGAGGTCCCCCGCCGCGCCGCCCTTCTCCACGAGATTGCCCAGGCCGCCGGCGAGCGCCTCGCGGCCCCCTCCATCCTGGCCTCGGGGGAGATGGCCGTCCGCCACGGCGAGAGCCGGGCGGTGCAGCAGGCCATCGCCGCCGCCCACCCCGACGTCACCCCCCGGGACGTGGACGGCGCCCTGGTCCGCTTCGCCTGCCGCCTCTCCCGCTCCCGCCTGGGGGCGCGCAAGCACAACCTGGAGGTCTTCATCTCCCGGCAGC
>JBFGDW010000409.1:0-2363 GCA_041580435.1 Candidatus Polarisedimenticolia bacterium
CGGCCGCCGCTGGCGTCGTCGGCCAGGTAGGCCACCGACTGGCGCAGGTCCGCCTCCCGGATGGCTGGCGCCAAACCGGCCACGGGGCTGGACGGGGCCGGCGCCGCCGGCCCGGGCCGTTTTAAGCCGCCCGCCCGCAGCGGCGACGCCGCCAGCGCCTCCAGGGCGCCCGGGTGGTCCCAGGTCCCCAGGAAGAGCTGGCTCATGCCGCTGTCGGTCTGGTTGGAGGTCCAGACCAGCGATCGTCCGTCAGGGGAAAAGGCGGCGAGGCCGTCGAACCCGTCGGTGAAGGTCACCTGCACCGGCTCCCGCGCCCCGGCGGCATCCACCAGGAAAAGCTCGAAATTATCGAAGCCCAGCTTGTTGGAGGTGAAGATGGCGTAATCGCCGGAGGGATGGAAGAAGGGCGCCCAGGACATGGAGGCGAAGTCCGTGAGGCGGCGGATATCGGTGCCGTCCAGCCGCATGGTGTAGATGTCTGCCAGCAGGCCATCCTCGCTGAAGTGCCGCCAGACGATGCGCTCCCCGTCGGGGGTGAAGAATGGCCCGCCGTCATAGCCAGGCCAGTGGGTCAGGCGGCGCTGGTTGGAGCCGTCGGCATCCATGAGGTAGATCTCGCCGAAGTACTCGGGCTGCTTCTCGTGGATCTCCCGCTCGGCCGGCGTGAGTCCCTCCAGGGGGTAGGCATCCCGCAGGGAGCAGAAGACGATCTTGGAGCCGTCGGGGGAGAAGGCCCCCTCGGCGTCGTACCCCGGCGTGTCGGTGAGTCGGCGCACCACCTCGCCCTCGGGCGTGAAGAGGAAGATGTCGTAGGCCGGATCGTAGTCCCAGGCGCCGCGGCGCGGCGCCCCTTCCTGCCGCCGCCGGTACTCGTCGGCGGCGCGTGCCTCCGCGCCGGGGTCCAGGTGGGTGCTGGCCAGCTCCAGCAGGCCGGTGCCGGCCTGGAAGTAGGGGCAGGTGGCCTTGCCCTGGCCGGGAGAGACGCGGGCCACATCGCCGCTGCCCATGTCCAGGACGTAGACCTGGAAGAAGGGGTTGCCCGGCTCCCGCTCGCTCATGAAGGCGAGCTTGCCGCCGTCGGGGCTGAAGTAGGCCTCGCCCGAGCGGCGGCCCTCGAAGCTGAGCTGGCGGATTCCGGACAGGAACCGGTCCTCCCCCCGCTTCTTGGCCAGCGCGGGCGTGGAGCAGACAAGGAGCAGAAGAGCGCCCAGGGCGCCCAGCCAGGCGCGCCCGCAGCGGCTTCGTGTCATCGGCACGGGAGATCCTCCGTCATGTGCGAGTCAGGGGACCGGGATGATACATCGTCCAGGGGCCTTGCGGCGAAACGGTTTCCCCGCCATGATCCGCCCATGGCGCTGGTCCTCTACGAGATCCCCATCAGCCACAACTGCACCAAGGTGCGAGCGGTTCTCAAACGCAAGGGGCTGGCCTTCGAGAGCGTCAGGATCCCGCCCACGGACCGGGCGCGCGTGCGCGACGCTTCGGGCCAGGACCTGGTCCCTGTCCTCCAGGATGGCAGCACCGTGGTCAGTGACTCGACGCGGATCATGCTCTACCTGGAATCACATCATCCAGATCCCCCGCTTCTGCCCGGCCGGGCCGAGGCCCGCGCCGAGTGCCTCCTTCTGGAGGACTGGGCCGATCAGGCCTTCATGGCCCTGACCCGCCGCCTGGCCTACTGGCAGGCGGTCCGGCGGCCGGGTGTTCTGGAGCGGGCCTGGGGGCTGCCGGAGCACGGCCTGCGGCGGCGGCTGATGGGGGCCGTGGGCCGGCGCATCGTTCGGCAGCGGTTTGGCCTCTCGGCCCGGCAGAACGCCGCCGACGAGGCCGAGGTGAGGCGCGTGGCGGCTCTGGCGGTGGATCGCCTGGGGGGAAGGCGGTTCCTGGTGGGGGAGAGTCTCACCCTGGCTGATGTCACCCTGGCCGCCATGACGGCGCCGCTCTGGGTAGCCTCCCCCGAGGTGAGAGCCGATCCCAGGGTGGGAATCCTGCTGGAGTGGACCGGCTCCATCCTGGATGCGGATGACGCGGCGCTGTACCGGCGCCACGCCTGACCGGCGGGGCCGCTCCGGACGGGGTGGGGCGCACCGGCAGGGAACCGGCTGATCGCCCGGCCGGATGGCGGCCGGCCGCGGGTGGTCTCAGCTCCCCGCCTCGGCCTGGAAGTAGGGCTGGTAGAGCCGGCTGTGGTAGTCGATGCCGCTGTAAAGCGCCGCGGGGAGATGGCCCAGGTCGGCTCGCGCCACCGTCAGGTTCACCTGGAAGAGGAAAGCCATGTTCCCGTCCAGGGTGCGCGCGGCATCGGCGATGAGTGCGAGGTAGAGCCTCCGGCGCACGGCAGGGGGCAGGCCCAGCAGGGGCGC
>JBFGDW010000410.1:0-2353 GCA_041580435.1 Candidatus Polarisedimenticolia bacterium
CAACGCCACAATCAGAGCCAGCGCCGTCCAGGAGGAGAGGCACATCGCCAGGGCCAGCGTTCCCAGCGCGCCGGCCAGGCCCCGCCACAGCCCCAGGTAGAGGGCGCCGGCGCCCCCCCAGAGGAGATCGGCCGCCGCCGCCACCCGCGGCGTGCGGGGCAGGAGCGGGAGCATGCCGTTGAGCCCCTCCCGGGCCCGGAACCAGGCGTCATAGGGGGCGAACCCCCACAGCAGGAAGCCGGCCGCCCCCAGCCAGCCGTCCCTGGGGCCGATGCCGCCGGCCGCCGGGAGCCGGACCTGTCCGCCGGCCAGGGCCGCGGCAAAGGCCCCGGCCAGAACCAGCATGACGAGACCGCGGGCCGGCGCGCCGGCGAGAGCCTGGCCCAGGCCAGGCGCAAGCAGGGACGCCAGGAAGGCTGGGTACGCCGCCAGCCGCGGCACGCTAGACCCCCAGCCGGTCGGCCAGGAGGGTGAGGAACAGGCCCACGTCGGTGACCACGCCCAGCGCCTGGGCCGAGCCCCTGTCGGCCAGCTTGGTCACCACCGCCGGGTTGATGTCCACGCACACGGTGCGGCAGGTGGAAGGGAGCATGTTTCCGGTGCCGATGGCGTGGAGCATGGAGGAGAGCATAAGGCACATCTCGGCCCCCTGGATCAGCCGGGCGTACTCGGCCTGCGCGTCGATCATGTCGGTGAGGGTGTCGGGCAGCGGGCCGTCGTCCCGGATGGAGCCGGCCAGGCAGAGCGGCACGCCGGCGGTCACCGCAGCGTGGATGATCCCCGAGGTGAGCACGCCCTTCTGGACCGCCGCCGCCAGGGAGCCGGCCTTGCAGATGGCGTTGATGGCCCGCATGTGATTCTTGTGCCCCTCCTGCACCGGCCGGCCCGAGACAAGGTCCACACCCAGGCTGGTGCCGTAGAGGGCCTGCTCGGCGTCGTGAACCCCCAGGGCGTTGCCGCTGAGGATGGCATCGATGAATCCGCCGGCCAGGATCCTGGACAGAGGGGCCGCGCCGCCGGTGTGCACCACCACCGGCCCGCAGACCAGGATGATTCGCCCGCCCCGTCCCTTGATGGCGCGCATCTCCTGGGCAAGGCCGGAGACGATGCGCTCCACGGCCCGCTCGGAGCTGACCTCGTTGTCCATGAAGGCGAAGTCCATCCGGTCGACCCGCTTGGTGGGCGGGTGGACCCGGATCCCCTCGTGCCCCACAACCACCCTCTGGCCCTTCTTCACGTCCCGCAGCTTCACGCAGCGGGCCCGGCCGTCCTCCACCACCAGGCAGGCGTCCATGCGCTGGTCGGCCACCTGGATCCAGCCGCCCTGGTGGAGGATCTCGGTGGGGTGGTTGGTGGTGGAGTAGAAGTCGTCGGGGACGGTGCCGTCGGCCTCGGAGGGGGCCAGCCGCACGGGATGCTCCTGCCGTGAGGCGCAGCCGTGGGTCAGCAGGTTGTCCACGATCCGCTCCAGCCGCTCGGCGGTGGGTGCGGAGACGGCGATCTCCAGATGGGACTCGTCGGCCGGGGTGCGGCCGATGTCCATGCGCAGGATCTCGTAGGTCCCGCCCCCCTCCAGGACGAGATCCAGGAAGCGGGACATGAGGCCGGAGTCGATGAGGTGGCCGTCGGCTGTGAGGACGCGGGTCAGCGTGGACACGGGAGAAGGAGAGTAGCCAGCGCCGCGCAGGCCTGTCAATCGCCTGGGCGTGCGCGTGATAAAATCCCCGGATGATCCTCGAACTGCTCGCGACGCTGCTTGTGGCGCCCGCCGCGGGAGCGGCCACCCTCACCCTGCCTGACGCACCCGCGGGGCCCGGGATGGTCCGCCTGGAGCTGGCGGACCCCGAGGCAGGCGATCCCCCTGGTGCGCTGCGCCTGCGGGCCGTTCTCGCCGGCCCCCTGGAGGGGGAGGGGGCGGCCGATCTGTTCGCCCTCAACGCGGTGCTGGTCTATCCCAGTGACCGCCTGGCGTACGTGCCCGGCTCGGTGCGCAAGGGGGATCTCCTGGAGCGAGACGGGAAGAGCTCCCTCATCACCGCCGGCGGCAAGTCGTCCGCCGGCTCCACCCGGCTCACCATCGGCGCTTCGCGGCTGGGGGCCGTGCCCGGCGTGAGCGCCCCGTCCGGCCCGTCCGTGCTGTTCACCCTGGCGCTCCAGGTGCTCAAGCCCGGGGATGCGGTGCTGAGCTGGGAGGAGGCGACGTTCATCAACAGTCAGGTCCGCCCGGTGGCGGCGGCGCGCTTCCTGGGCGCCACGCTCCACGCCCCGGCCCCATCCGCCCACGAGGAGACCCCTTGAGCTTGAAGAGGACCCTGGCGGCGGCCCGCGTGCTGCTGGCCGCCGCGGCCCACGG
>JBFGDW010000411.1:0-2331 GCA_041580435.1 Candidatus Polarisedimenticolia bacterium
GGCGCCGCCTCGGCCATCGACTTCTTCGGGCCGGCCCTGGGGCTGCCGCCGGCCCGCTCGGGTGTGCTCAGCTACCACCTCTGGGGATACGGCGACGAACCGGTGGACGTGCTGGTGACGGTGGGGTTCGGCCGGGAGACCCTGGACAAGATCTCCGGCAACGTCACCGAGGTGGGAGTCTTCACCCACCCCCACGTCAACCCTTGGCGCAACAACGAGCTGGTGGCGGTCTGCCGGCCCCCCAACATGGCCATGGAGCGCCTCTGGCCCCAGCTCAAGCGCTGGTAGCGCCGAACTTGCATTAATATTCATCATCATGTATGTTCATGCACCTCCCGGGGGGGCCGACCCGCCCGGGGCGGAGAGAGCATCATGATCCGCTGTGCCGTGGCCGGGGCCTCGGGCTACACCGGGGCCGAGCTGGTGAGCCTGCTGGCCGTGCATCCCGACGCCGAGCTGGTCTCCATCCACGCCGATGCCTCGGCGGGGGAGCGCTGGGAGGATCTGCACCCCTCCCGCCGCCACCTTTACCAGGGGCCGCTCCTGCCCCTGGATCCCGAGGCCCTCTCCGGCCTGGACTTCGTCTTCCTGGCGCTCCCCCACGGCGCCTCCGCCACCGCCGCCGCGGGGCTCCTGGGCCGGGTGGGCTGCGTGGTGGACCTTTCGGGCGATCTGCGCCTGCCCGATGCCGCGGCCTACCGCCGCTGGTACGGCCGCGAGCATCCCCGGCCGGAGCTGCTGGGCCGCGCCGTCTACGGGCTGCCCGAGCTGTTCGGTGACGAGCTGCCGGGGGCCGATCTGGTGGCCTGCGCCGGCTGCTACGCCACCGTGGTCCAGCTGGCCGCCGCCCCGGCGCTGGCGCTGGGCGAGGCCGTGGGCACCTCCCTCACCGCCGCCGCGGCTTCGGGGACCAGCGGCGCCGGCCGGAAGGGAGACCTCCCTCTCAGCTTCTCGGAGGTGTTCGGTGACCTGCGCCCCTACCGGGTGGGCCGGCACCAGCACGCGCCGGAGATGGCCCAGGGCCTGACCCGGGCCAGCGGGCGGCGTGCCCGGGTCACCTTCATCCCCACCCTGGCCCCCATCGAGCGCGGCATCGCCGCGTCGGTGACCCTCCCCCTGGCCGGGTCCCTGGACCAGGTGCGCCTGCTTCAGGCGTATCGCGCCGCCTACGCCCAGGCCCCGTTCGTGCGCGTCCTGGACCCCGATGCCCGCTTGCCGGCGGTGCGCGACGTGGCCGGCAGCAATTTCTGCGATCTGGCGCCGGTGCTGGACGCCGAGGGGGGCACCGTGGTGGTGCTGGGGGCGCTGGACAACCTGCTCAAGGGGGCGGCCGGTCAGGCGGTGCAGGTCATGAACCGGGTGGCCGGCCTGGACGAGCGCACCGGCTTGCTGCCGCGCACGGCGGCGGTGGAGGCGCGGGCGTGAAGGCCGCGCCCGCTCTGCGACGCCCCGTCACCGGGGTGACCGCCGCCGCCGGCTTCAGCGCCGCCGGCGTGCACTGCGGCATCCGCCGCAAGCGGCCCGACCTTGCCCTCATCGTGGCGGATCGCCCGGCCGCCGCCGCGGCGGTCTTCACCCGCAACCGGGTGCAGGCGGCGCCGGTGCTGGAGTCCAGGGAGAACCTGGCGGCCAGCGGCGGCCTCGCCCGGGCGGTGGTGGTCAACTCGGGCAATGCCAACGCCTGCACCGGCGAGGCGGGGCGTGGCGTGGCGCGGCGCACCGCCGAGGCGCTGGCTCGCCTGCTGGACGTTCCCCGGGAGCAGATCCTGGTGGCCTCCACCGGCGTCATCGGCCAGCCGCTGCCGGTGGACCGGCTCCTGGAGGGCCTGCCCTCGGCGGTGGCCCACCTGTCCCCTTCCGGTGCACCCGACGCCGCCCAGGCGATCCTCACCACCGACACCTGCACCAAGGAGGCGGTGCGGCGCGTGTCCAGCCCACGGGGGGACTACACCGTGGGCGGCATGGCCAAGGGGTCCGGGATGATCCACCCCGACATGGCCACCACCCTGGCCTTCGTCACCACCGACGCGTGGCTGCCGCCGCCGCTCCTGCAGGCGGCGCTGGCCCGGGCCGTGGACCGCTCCTTCAACCGCATCACCGTGGACGGCGACACCTCCACCAACGACATGGTGGCAGTCCTGGCCGGCGGCGCCGTTGGCCAGCACCGCCACCATGTCGTTGGTCGAGGTGTCGCCGTCGACGGTCAGCCGGTTGAAGGAGCGGTCGGCGGCGCGGCGGAGCACCGCGGCGAGCTCGGCGGGCTCGACCGCCGCGTCGGTGGTGACGAAGGCCAGGGTGGTGGCCAGGTCGGGGTGGATCATGCCCGAGCCC
>JBFGDW010000412.1:0-2318 GCA_041580435.1 Candidatus Polarisedimenticolia bacterium
CATAGCGGGCCGGGCGGACGACCCAGGACATGAGGAGGTTGACGAGACCGAAGGACAGCGCCGCCAGGATGAACAGCAGGACGGGCAGGTACTGTGTCAAATCCCTCCCCCATGTGGCCGGACGCCCAACTTCCCGCGCGGAGGCCGGAATCTAGCACAGCGCCGAGAAAGGTGTCAACTAAGATCCGAGGGGATCAAGTCGACTCAAGCCCATGAAAGAAAAGGGCTTGCGGGAGTCGCCACGCCCCGGCCGCCGCCCCCACCTGGGGCGCTGCGCAGGCAAAAAAATGGGCCGGTCAGAGACCGGCCCTCAGCAGCCCCGTGCGCTTTCGCGCGCGTTTGAAACACCTTTTTTAGCGGTCAGGGCGAGAAGCGCTCCAGCCCTTCCCGCACCCGCCCGGGGTAGACCCTGGGCAGGATGCCGTCGTCGTTGAGACCCTCCACCCGCGCCGGACCGGCGTTGTAGGCCGCCAGCGCGTTGTCGGTGTGCCCGAACCGCCGGAACATGCGGTACAGGTACTCGGATCCCAGCCGTATGTTGATGGCCGGGTCGTACAGCATCTCCTCGCCGGTCCATGGAATGTTCAGATCCTGAGCAACTTCCTGGCCGGTGGCCGGCATGAGCTGCATGAGCCCCAGGGCCCCGGCGGCGGAGACCGCCCGGCTGTTGAAGCCGCTCTCGGTCTCGATGACCGCCAGCAGCACCTCGGTGGAGATGCCGTAGCGGTTGTGGGCCTCCAGGATGCCTGCCACCACCCGGTCGGTTTCCTCCAGGCTCAGCCGGCGGCCAAAGCGGGCGATGGCCGCCCGCACCTTGAGCTCGGTGCGGAGGTTCTCGTTTTCCCGCTCCACGGCGGCATTGCGCATGCGCAGGGACGCCAGCCGGTCCGACATGGAGACCCCCGAGCCCAGCAGGCTGAGGTCCTCCCGGACCACGTCCCGGTACATGGCACCGCCCCAGAAGGCTGCGACGGACACGGCCGCAAGGATGGCAATCCTCGTGGCTCGTCTCATGGACCACTCCTTTCCGGTTAGCTTGAGTATAGGGGGGGGCCGGGGGGTGTCAAGACTCGAAAACGCAAGATCTTGCTAGGTCATGGAGGACACGGGAGATCTTTTTCGATGTCCTCCTCAGAGGACGTTTTTTGCCCCTGCAGGTGGTAGTGGCGGGGGGGCTGGGGGTTGGGAGCAGTCGACTCGAGGGGGGTCCCGGATGGGCCCTCCGACCCCCCTCCCGGGGGCTCAGGAACGGGGCAGGTCGGTGGCGATCACCAGCGTGTCCCCGACCGTCAGGCCCTCCTCACGGGCCGTGCCGCCGCGCACCTCCAGCACCTGGTGGGTGAGCCGCATGGGGCCGTAAGACGGACAGGGCTCCGCCCGGCACGGAGGCGCCGAGTGCTCGATGAAGACCACCCGGTCCTGGCCGTCCAGCCAGATCATGTCGATGGGAACGAGGCAGTTCAGCATGTGGAACAGGCGCAGCGCCGGCTCATCGCCCACGAACAGCATCCCCTCGTCGGGGGGGATCTCGGCGCGCTCCTGGTAGCCCCGGGCCTGCTCCTCCGGCGTGATGGCCAGCACCACGTGGAAGACGCGGCCGGAGGGGAAAGTGACCTGCCCCATGGCCCGCCCCTGCTGCCCGCCAACCGCCGGCGTCCGGGCCTCTGCCGCCGTCGCCGGCGCCACCGGCGGCGTCTCCTGGGCGGCGCCACAGGCCGCCAGCACCAGCCAGGTGCCGGTCATGGCCCACAGGCGGGCCGGGCCGAAAAGCCGGTCTCCCATGGGCCGAGCCTACCATTTGTTGACAGCCCCAGGAGATTGGTCGAACATGGGCCCAAGTCCACTTCCGGGGCCACGTGACCGAGATCGATCAGCTCCTGCGCCGCCTCTCCTCCCCCGACCCGGTCTCCGCCGAGGCGGCGCTGGCCCGCCTGGCCGTGCTGGGGCTCCGCTGCATCGAGCCGCTGCTCCTTCTCCTTCCCGCCGCGGGGGACCCGGGCCGGGGACGGATGCTGCGCCTCCTCGAGCGGCTCCCCGATGAGCGCGCCCGGGGACTGCTGGTGGCCGAGGCGCGGAGCGGCGAGCCCGGTCACCGCCGCCTGGCCATCCGTGCCCTGGGCGCCCTGGGCGCCGGCCGCAGCCGGCGCGAGCTGGCCGCCCTGCTGGACGAGCCCGCCGAAGCCGAGGTGAGGGCCGAGCTGGTGGCCACCCTCTCCGCCCTGGCCGCCGGCGGCGCCGCCGATCTCCTGGACCCCCTCCTGGACGTCCTCTTCAATAAGGGGGAGCCGCCGGCGGTGCGGCGCCAGGTGTTCATGGCC
>JBFGDW010000413.1:0-2317 GCA_041580435.1 Candidatus Polarisedimenticolia bacterium
CTCAAGCTCCTCCGCCCGCACCAGGCGGCCCTGGCCATCGGCCCCGACCCGGATCTCCCCCAGACGGCGGCGGAGATCCCGGAGGTCCGATGCCAGCGCCAGGATGCCCATGACCTCGCTGGTGGCGGTGATGTCCAAGCCGGTCTCCCGGGGCACACCGTTTCCCCGGCCCCCCAGGCCGGTGACCACCTGGCGGAGCGAGCGGTCGCCCAGGTCCAAGACGCGGCGCCAGAAGATGTCGTCCACACCCAGCCCCAGGGCGTTGCCCCGGTGGAGGTGGTTGTCCAGCAGGGCCGCCAGGAGGTTGTGGGCGGTGGTCACGGCGTGCAGGTCGCCGGTGAAGTGCATGTTGATCCGGTCGGCGGGCACCAGGCTGGAACGGCCGCCACCCGTGGCGCCCCCCTTCAGGCCCAGGAAGGGCCCCAGGGAGGGCTCCCGCAGGGTGGCCACCACCCGCTTACCCAGCCGGCGCAGCGCCTGGGCCAGGCCGATGCAGACCACCGTCTTCCCCTCGCCGTGGCGGGTCGGGGTGGTGGCCGTCACCATGATGTAGCGCCCCTGCCGGCGCCCGGACAGCCTCTCCAGCAGCGGCAGTCCCACCTTGGCCACCTGGGCGCCGTACGGCTCCCACTCATCCGCCGCCAGGCCCAGCTCGTCCGCCACCGCCGCGATGGGCCGTGGCCGCTCCTTCCCTTCCGTCGGATCACCCATGGCCATGCTGACCTCCTCGGGCGGCCGCGATCCTACGCCACCTCCACCCCTGAAGCTAGCAAGACGGGGGCCACGGAGGAGTGCCGGTGAATCCCCTCACCGGTGCGCCCGCTCCCCCGTCCTGGGCCAAAAGACGCAGAAGCACGGTGTTATGATGCGCCGATGGACGTGAGCCTGACGTTTCTGGGCGCCGCGGGGACCGTCACCGGCAGCCGCTTCCTGGTGCGCCACGGCTCCTCCCGCACCCTGGTGGATTGCGGCCTGTTCCAGGGGCCGCGCGCCCTGCGCCAGCGCAACTGGGAGCCGTTCCCGGTGCCTGTGAAGGCGCTGGACCGGATCGTCCTGACCCACGCCCACATCGATCACACCGGCTTCCTGCCGCGCCTCTACCGTGAGGGGTACCGGGGTCCGGTCTGGGCCACGCCCGCCACCTGCGACCTGCTCCGGCTCCTGTGGCCCGATGCCGGCCACCTCCAGGAGGAGGAGGCCCGGTGGCACAACAAGCACCGCACCTCGGCCCACGACCCGGCCCTGCCCCTGTTCACCGAGGAGGATGCGCACCGGTGCCTGGAGCTGCTGGTGCGCGTTCCCTACGACGCCGTCCAGGGCCTGGGCGAGGGGGTGGGGCTGCGCTTCCTGCGCGCCGGGCACATCCTGGGATCGGCGCTGGTGGAGTTCCGTCTCCCAGGGACAGGGCCCCAGGCCACCCTGCTGTTCAGCGGTGATCTGGGGCGCCGGGGCCAGCCCATCCTTCGCGACCCGGCTCCCGTCACCCACGCCGGCACCCTGGTCCTGGAGTCGACCTACGGCAACCGGACCCATGGCGACGAGGATCCCCGGCAGACCCTGGAGCGGATCATCAACCGGACGGCGAAGCTGGGGGGGATCGTCCTGATCCCCGCCTTCGCCGTGGGCCGCACGCAGCTCCTGCTGTACCTCATCAACGAGCTGCAGCGGGCCGGACGGATCCCCAGGCTGCCCATCTTCATCGACTCGCCCATGGCCATCAACGCCGTGCCTCTCTACTGCGATCACACCGAGGAGCACGACCTGGCCATGCGCGCCCTCCAGTCCCAGGAGGACTGTCCCATCGTCCCGCCCAACCTCAGGATGATGCGCAGCCGCGAGGAGTCCAAGTCCCTCAACGACCTGGTCCTGCCCGCCATCATCATCTCGGCCTCGGGAATGGCCACCGGCGGGCGCATCGTCCACCACCTGCGCCACCGGCTGGGGGACACGCGCAACGCGGTGGTGTTCGTGGGCCACCAGGCCCAGGGGACCCGAGGCCGCATCCTCCAGGAGGGGGCGCGGGAGGTGGAGATCTATGGCCGGCAGGTGCCGGTGCGCGCCTCCATCTTCACGCTGTCGGGGCTCTCGGCCCACGCCGACCGGGACGAGATCCTGGCCTGGCTGGAGCGCTTCCAGTACGCGCCGCGCCGGACCTGGCTGGTGCACGGCGAGCCGGAGGCGTCAGCGGCCCTGGCCGGGACCATCCGGGAGCGGCTGGGGTGGCAGGTGGAGGTGGCCCGGGAGGGGGACGAGGTCCCGGTGGCCGATGGCCCGCCGGAGACGGGCGGCGCCTAGGGCTTGACGTCGGTGCGGCGCA
>JBFGDW010000414.1:0-2278 GCA_041580435.1 Candidatus Polarisedimenticolia bacterium
AAGCTGGGGTCACAGGCCGGGTTGGACGGGGCGTTGGCGCAGCTGGGGAAGAGCTGGTTGAACACCGCCGTGATGGGCTGGGCGAAGGTGCTGAAGTGGTTGGCCCAGAACAGGGCCATCTGCTGCTCCAGCTGGCGCCGGGCGTGGACGCTGCTCACCACCTGCCGGGCGATGAGCTCGATGATGTTCTCGGGGGGATCGAGGTAGCCCAGCCAGGTGTTCAGCTCGGTGTTGTCGGCCTCGCTGATGGAGGCCGGCGCAAGCTGCTCGTCCATGTAGCCCTGGGGACCCAGCAGGGCGATGCGGGCGCGGCTCCACTCGTTGCCGCCGTACCCCAGGCGGTTCTGGACGTGGGCGCGCACCGTCCGGGTGCAGCCGCCCAGGATTGCCCGGGGGGAGCCCCCCGACTGGTTGCCGGCCGGACCCTCGCCGCCGGCGGTGGACTCGCCGGTGACGAGGTAATAGTAGGCCTGCCCGGGGAGTGGGGCGTCGGGGCTCGCGTGGCCCGTCAGGGCGAGGCCCGTGGCGTGGCAGTCGCCGTACTGGCCGGCGGCCAGGTCGCCGACGCCGGCGCGGTAGACATTGTAGAACTCGGCCACCGGGTCACCGGTCCAGCTCAGCGTGATGGCATCGGCCGCGAACTGGAGCCCCTGGATCTCGCCGGGCGCCTGGGCCAGGATGGCCCCGGGGACCGTCAGGCCGGGGAAAAGCGCCAGCAGCCGGAGCCACCGGGCCGGGGCAGGGCGGGCCGTCGTCACCTCCCCCATATACCCCAGAATCCCCTGGAAGCGTAGCTTTTTCTCCACTTTTGTAGGGTCAAGGTTTTTTCAAGGCCTGGCCTGCACACTCCTGGGCATCCGACACGGGAGGTGTGGCATGGACAGGCTCAAGAACTTCGGTTTTCCACCCCGGTTGCCCGCCTGGGGCGCCGCCGTGGCGGCCCTGCTGCTGCCGGCGCTGCTGGTCGCGGGCTCGCCCACGGCCATCTACGTGGAGCTCAGCAATCCGCGCCCGGTGGCGGTGGCCCGCTTCGAGGCCCAGCGGGCCGGGGCGCCGTTCGACGCGGATCTCCACCGCGCGGCCATCCGCGCGGCCCAGGACGAGCTGCTTTCCCAGCTCACCGTGGCCGGCGTGGGGTACACCCTCACCAGCAGCAGCGTCTCCCTGGGAGGCGTCCAGGTCAACGTCCCGCACCGGTTCAGCGAGCTGGTCAACGCGGTCCGGCTCGAGGTGGCCGGCGACGACGTGCGCGCCGTGCGCACCAACCCCATGGTGCGCCACGTGAGCGTCTCCGGCCAGCACTTCCTGAACCTCAACAACAGCGTGCGCTACATACGGGCCAACGGGCCGGACAGCGCCCGCTCCCGCGGCATCCGCGGCCAGGGACAGATTCAGCCCGACGGCTCGGCCACGGGGCAGGTGGTGGCGGTCCTCGACACGGGGATCGATCACACCAATCCCATGTTCGACACCACGGTGCCTGACAGCCAGTTCGATCAGCGCCTGGGCGACGCCCGGCCCGTCCGCCTGGCCGGGACGCCGTACAACACCCTGGTCCACCATCCCAAGGTGGTCTACCGGGCGGCCTTCTCAGGGCAGCCGGTGGCGGGTGACGACAATGGCCACGGCACCCAGAGCGCCAGCACCGCCGCAGGCGTCAAGGCCCTCACCAGCGCCAATGAGGTGGTGGAGGGGGTAGCCCCCGGGGCCCTGGTCATGGACTACAAGATCTGCCCCAGCCTGCTGTGCTCCGACGAGCTGATTCTCCTGGCGCTGGAGGAGGCGGCCAAGGATCGCGACCTGGCCGGCCTGCCCAAGCCACGGGCCACGGCGGTGAACATGAGCTTCTCCGACTGCGGCGGCGACCCCGACTCGGTCTTCGCCGTGGCGGCGGGCAACCTCCAGTTCCAGGGAGCCGTGCCGGTGGCGTCGGTGGGCAACCTGGACCTGACCCGGGAGCTGTTCTGCGATGACCACGTGGAGAACACCATCGGCACGCCGGCCGCCGGTAGGCGCGTCATGGGCGTCGGCGCGACCTTCGACCCGGGTGGGTTCTGGGGCGTCGACGTCCTGGACCCGGCGGGGGTGGACCGGCCCACGCCGGGGGGCGTGACCCCGGCCACCGGGCTGGCCGTGGCGGCAGGGGAGCGCACCGGCATCAACCTGTTCCCCATGGCCGGAACGCCGGCCCCTCCCGGCGACGGCGTGGCCCAGTACTACGTCTTCGTCCAGGACGGGCGCACGCCGGCCCAGTGGCCGGCCAATGCCCAGGGCCGTA
>JBFGDW010000415.1:0-2270 GCA_041580435.1 Candidatus Polarisedimenticolia bacterium
CGTCGTAGAAGACCGACAGGTCCCGGGGCAACTGGCCGGCCAGATCCAGGCACGTGGCCGGCGTCGTGGCGCACACCTCGCGCATGATGTTGTTGTAGCGGGCGAGGCCCTCCGCCAGCGCTCCCGGGGCGTAGTAGGGCAAGCCCGGCTCGCCCTGGAACGGCCCCACGCCCCCCATCCAGAGCAGCCCGCGCTCTCGCTCCGAGAGGGACGGGTGCCAGAGGGCGGGCTGGGTCACCAGATAGACCGGAATGCCACGGCGGCCGGCGTCGTCCACCATGGTGCGCAGGTTGGCCCGGTACTCCTCCAGGGCCGTCGACAGATCGGGGAGCACAGCCCGCAGGGAGGTGGAAGCGGCCCGGTTTCGCCGCCAGCGGCGGTACACCTCGCCGCGCTCGTCCAGGAGCTCCGGCGCGGGCGGCCGGAGCAGCCGGTCGCGCACGGCCCGCAGCCGTCTCCAGATCTCGGTCCGCCGCCAGAACGCCTCGCCGGTGCCAGGATCGGGCCAGGCGGCGAAGGCGCGGCTCATGAGGGCGTGGTGATCCTCCGGCGGCAGCGCGTCCACGCCCGTGAAGGGCTGGTAGCCGGCGTCAAGACCCAGGCGCATGAGGAGGTCGTTGGCCCCCGCCAGGATCAGGAAGGCGTCGGTGCGCGGGAACTGATCCGCCAGAAATCGAACCTGCAGGATGTGGTGGCGCGAGTTGAGGCCGCTACGGCCGGCGTTGCCCACCCAGACGGGGCGCTGGCTGCCCCCCCGGGCCGCCAGGGCCTCCTGCAGCAGCCGGGGCCAGGTCTCGCTGTCGTCGAGATACAGGCTCTCGGTGGTGCTGCCGCCGATGGCGATGATACGGAGCGCTTCTCCCCGGGGCTCGCGGTCGCCGCGCAAACCGTCAGCGGAGGCGGTAACCCGGGAGGGACCGCTCACCCCCGGAAGAATCTCGGGATCGGGATGGAGGACCCGGACGAGGCCTGGCGGCCAGACCGCGTGGAGGTCGGAGCGAAAGGCGCGCAGGAGCGCCTCCGAGACGGCCAGCGCAAGGATGAGGCTGGCGAGCACCAGACCGGCGTTGATGGCTGATAACGTGTGATTTCGCACGGCTCTCTTCCGATTCTACCCTGGCATCCCGGGTTGCGAGTCGGTGGCGGGCTTGCCTCCTTGATGGACCTCACGTGATAATCACCCGGCCGAGCCTGGATGGGGCACGCACGCGCGCGGCCGTCAGCGCCCGGAGTCAGCGGCCTGGCTGGGTAGAGGAGGGCCCGTGACCATGGATCGCGACCGTGCCGCATGGCCGCGCCTCGCACTCGCCGGGCTTCTCGCCACGGCCCTCATCACGCGGCTGGCACCCCATCTCCACGGCCTCCACGGGGAGCAGGACGCGGCACGCCTCATGGTGGACGCGCTGGCCTGGCTGGAGGCTGGCGTGCGCAACGAGGCGCTCTCCGAGTACCGCTACTACACTAGCCCGGGCTACATCGCCCTGGCCGCCCTCATCATCCCGCTGGCGCGACTGCTGGGGGCGCATCCGGCCCTGCTCCTGGGCTGGATCAACCTGGCGCTGGGGGTGGCCATGGTGATCCCGGTCTTTCGCCTGGCGGCCAGGCTGGCCGGGCCGGGCACGGCGGCGCTGGCCACACTCATCCTGCTCTTCATGCCCATGATGTGGCATGCATCCACGTACGGCTTCCCGCACCTGCCCGCGGTGTTCTGCCTGCTGTGCGCCCTGCTCATCTACGATCGCCACCTCACCGGCCCGCCGTGGCTGGGGCCCCGGGCGGATCTGGTGGCCGTGCTGGCGCTACTGACGGCGTGTGTGCTGTTCAAGGCCGACAGCTACCTGGGTGTAGCCGGGCTTTTCGGCCTGCTCCTTGTCCGCCGGCAGATCACCCCGCGGCAGATGGCGGTGGCGGCGGGACTGGTCCTGGCGCCCGTGGCGCTGGCGGCGGGGGTGGCCCAGGCGCTGCTCCAGGAATCCCCGACGCTGGCTGGCTACATGCAGGGGTACGAGCGCCAGTATCCCACGGCGCTGTGGCATCTCAGGTCCTGGTGGCACATCGAGGGCTGGCTCATGGCCTTCGGCTTCTTCACGGTGCCGCTGGCCGCCCTGGGCGGGCTCGTCACCCTCGTCCGGCGCCGCTGGCGCCTGGCCGTGATGATGGCGGTCTGGGTCGCGGTGCCCATGGCCTTCTGGTTCCTGCGCCCGGGAGACAGCGCCCGCCATCACCTCCCCGAGGCCTTTCCGGTGGCGCTGGCCGCGGCCCTGGCGCTC
>JBFGDW010000416.1:0-2264 GCA_041580435.1 Candidatus Polarisedimenticolia bacterium
GCCGATGAAGAACGGCAGGAAATTCCAGTCGGTATAGACCACGCCCGCGAGATAGAACGCCGGCAGGTGCCAGATGCCCCAGATCGCGCCGATCAGGGCGCCCGACCAGAACGGCGCCAGGTGGCGCTGCAGGAGGGGGGGATGTCGGCCTATGCTGCCTACCTGCGGCGCTACGGAATGACCCGGGAGGTGGCCGACGCCGACGCCGCCGCCCACGGCGACCGCTTTCCGGGCGGCGCGCCGCCCGGCGGGGACGGTGGGTGATCCCGGCGGCCCGTTGCGCTATTTTTGAGGCCGGCGCGCGCCGGGGAGGAGAGAGGATGACCAAGCTGGCCCATCGCACGTGTGTCCCCTGCCGGGGCGGCGTGCCGCCCCTCACGCCCGGGGAGCGGGAGCCCCTCCTGGCCCAGCTGGACGGCTGGGAGGTGGTGAACGGCCACCACCTGGCCAAGGGCTACCGTTTTCCTGACTTTGCCGCCGCGCTGGCCTTCGTGAACCGCATCGGAGCGGTGGCCGAGGAGCAGGGTCACCACCCCGACCTGGCGCTGAGCTGGGGGCACGTCGGCGTGGAGATCTGGACCCACAAGATCGACGGCCTCACCGAGAGCGACTTCATCCTGGCCGCCAAGTTCGACGAAGCGCGCCGCCGCATGGAGAACCCGTGAGGGGGCCGGGGCTGGGCGCGGCGCTGCTGGCGGCCGTCCTGGGGGCCGGGCCATCCCTGGCCGCGCCACCGCCGCGCAACGTGGTCCTGGTGACCCTGGACACCACCCGGGCCGATCACCTCTCCTGCTACGGCTACGGCCTGCGCACCTCCCCCCGGCTGGACGCCCTGGCTGCCCAGGGTGTGATCTTCACCCAGGCCAGCGCCGTGGTCCCCCTCACCGGCCCGGGCCACGCCACCATCCTCACCGGGCTCTTCCCCCGGGACCACGGCGCCATCCGCAACGGGGTTCCCATGGTGGAGGAGGTGCCCACCCTGGCCACCATCCTCAAGTCCCGCGGCATGCGCGCCGCCGCCTTCGTCTCGGGCTGGACCCTGCGCGCCTCCCTCACCGGACTGCAGCGGGGGTTCCAGGCCTACGACGACGACATGACCGACCGCTACCACATGGTCAACAACATGCGCCCGGGGGACGAGACGGTGGACCGGGCCCTGGCGTGGCTGGAGACCCACGGGGATGAGCCGTTCTTCCTCTGGGTCCACCTGTTCGACGCCCACGCCCCCTACGACGACCGGGGGATCTCGCTGGAGCCCAACCCCGGCGGGACGCGGCCGCCCGACTCCCGCAAGGCGGTGCGGGCCTACGACCAGGAGATTGCCTTCGCCGACGCCCAGATGGGGCGGCTCCTGGACCACCTGCAGGCCCGGGATCTCATGGACGCGACCCTCCTGGTGGTGACGGCGGACCACGGCGAGTCCTTCGGAGAGCACGGCGAGAACGGCCATGGCCGGCACCTCTACGAGACGACCCAGCAGGTGCCGCTGGTGCTGGCCCACCCCTCCCTTGGGCGCGGGCGCGTCTCGGACCTGCCCGTCTCCACCCTGGACATCACCCCCACGGTGCTGGCCGCCCTGGACCTGCCTCCCCTCCCCCACTCGGAGGGGATCGATCTGGGCGAGACCCTGGCCGCGCCCGGCTCCTTCGCCTCCCGGTCCATCTACATGGAGACCTACCACGGCGCCCGCAAGAAGTTCTGGCGCTGGTTCGCCCCGCCCCTCACCGGCGAGCCGATCCGCGTGGCGGTGCGCCAGGGCCCCTGGAAGGCCATCCTCAACCCCAAGGGAGGGAAGATCCAGCTCTACGATCTGGCCCATGACCCGGCGGAGCGCCAGGACCTGTCCAACCGGGAGTCGGTGCGGGCGGGGCGCTTCCGACCGGTCCTCACCGCCCACGCCCAGCGGGAGTACAAGCCCGAGAGCGGTGAGCCGGTGCTCTCGGAGGAGGACCGGCGGCGGCTTGAATCCCTGGGGTATGTGGACTGAGGCGTCAGCGCCTCCGTCGCCCCAGGAAGAGCGGGCACAGGACGACCCCCGCCACGAAACCGCCGATGTGGGCCCACCAGGCCACGCCGCCGGCGTCCGCGGCCCCACCCACCGAGGCGATGCCGCTCAGGAACTGGGTGGCGAACCAGGCCGCCATGAACACCACTGCGGGCACCTCCACGAATACCGGCCAGAAGAAGAGGGGGATCACCGTGAGCACCCGGGCCAGGGGGAAGAGGATGAAGTACGCCCCCATGACCCCGGCGATGGCGCCGGA
>JBFGDW010000417.1:0-2260 GCA_041580435.1 Candidatus Polarisedimenticolia bacterium
CGGAGGTGGACTATCCCGGCCGCATCAAGGTGACCGTCATCCGGGAGATGTGGGCCACCGGCGTCGCCCGCTGAGGCAGGCGGGCCGGTGGGAGACAGCGGCGACCTGGAAGGGGCGGACCTTCACGCGCACTCCCGCTTCTCCGACGGCCTGGAGGCCCCTGCCGCGGTGGTGGCCCAGGCCGCTGCGGCCGGTCTGGCGGCCCTGGCCCTCACTGACCACGACAATCTGGGCGGCCTGGAGGAGGCCGCGGCCGCTGCCGCCCGCCACCGCCTGCGCCTGATCCCCGGCGTGGAGATCTCCTGCCGGGCCGGGCGCCAGGATGTCCACCTGCTGGGCTGGTTCGTGGACCCCGGGCATAAGCCTCTCCAGGCGGCGCTGGCCCGCCTGCAGGGGGCGCGTGAGCGGCGCCTGGCCGCCATGCTCAAGGCGCTGGGGGCAGCCGGTGCGCCGGTGTCGGAGGCGGAGGTGCGCGCCGCCACCGATGGACGGGCGCCGGGACGGCCCCACGTGGCTGCCGCGCTGGTGGCCGCCGGCCACGCCCGCTCGATGCAGGACGCCTTCGACCGCTGGCTCAAGCCGCGGCGCGCCGGCTTCGTCCCCCTGGAGCGGCTGACGGCGGAGGAAGCCATCGCCCGGGTGCGCGCCGCGGGCGGGGTGGTGGGCCTGGCCCATCCCGGCCTGGGGGTGGACGACCCCATCATCGAGTCGCTGGCCGCCCAGGGCCTGGCGGCGCTGGAGGCGGATCATCCCGCCCACACGGCGTCCCAGCGGCGCCACTACGCCGCCCTCGCCCGGCGCCTGGGGCTGGTGGCCACCGCCGGATCCGACTTCCACGGCGACCGGGATCGCCACGGCACTCTGGGGGAGCACCGGACGCCCGCCGAGGCGCTGGCGGCGCTGCAGGCGCGCCGTGCCTGAGGCGCAGCGGCCGCGCCCTCCGCGCCGGGGGGCCTGGCCACTGCTGCTGGCGGGCCTGGCCGCCGCCTGCGGTGGCGCAGCTCCCGATCAGGGGGAGGGAGCCGCAGGTTCCGCCCCGCCGGCGGCGGCCCATCGCAACCTCGACCCGGCCGTCCCCTACGTGGGGGCGCGGACCTGCGCCGGCTGCCACGCCGAGATCGCCGCCAGCTACAGGGAGACGGGGATGGCGCGCTCCTGGTCCCCCCTCTCGCCGGACACGGTGCTGGAGGACTTCACCCACTACAACGAGATCGAGGCGCCGGGGACCGGCGTGCGCTACCGGATGCTGGAGCGGGACGGGCGCTACTTCGCGCGCCAGATGGTGCTGGACGGCGCCGGAAGGGAGCTGGCGGCGGACGAGCGGGAGATGCTGCAGGTGATCGGCTCCGGCCGGCAGAGCCGGCTGTACGCCACCCAGGTCCAGGGGCGCTGGTACCAGATGCCCGTGGCCTGGTCCACCGGGCGTGGAGGGTGGGACCTGGCCCCCGGCTACGACCAGCGGAACCTGCTGTTCACCCGGGAGATCACCGGTGAGTGCACCTTCTGCCACAACGCCCTGGCGCCGCCCACGCCCGGTGTCCCCAACCGCTTCGATGCTCCCTTCCCCACCGGCATCGACTGCGAGCGCTGTCACGGCCCGGGCCGGCTCCACGTGGAGAAGTGGCTCTCCCCCGAGATGGTCCCCACCGCCGGATGGGACGACACCATCGTCAACCCGCGCCGCCTGCCCCGGGACCTGCGTCTGGATGTCTGCGCCCAGTGCCACCTGGGGGGCGACCCCGCCGCCGAGCGCCTGGAACGGGAGGGGCGCGACCTGTACGCCTTTCGCCCCGGCCTTCCCCTGCTGGAGGTGGTGGTCCCGCTGGGGGACGCCAGCCCGCGGCAGGACCGGCTCGGCGCCGCCGGCCAGGTGGATCGCCTGCGGGAGAGCCGCTGCTTCCAGGAGAGCGGGGGCCGCCTGGAGTGCCTCACCTGTCACAACCCCCACGTGAGCATCCATCGCGCCGACCGGCCGGCCGATCACTTCCGGCGCGCCTGCCTCACCTGCCACCAGGAGGCGGGCTGCTCCGGGCCGGAGGGGGCGCGGCGGGCCACGTCCCCTCCCGACGACTGCGTGGCCTGCCACATGCGCCGCGGCGAGGCGGCCGGGCATGCCCACGGGACCTTCACCGACCACTGGATCCGCCGTGACATCGAGGCGCGCCCGGCGGGGGAGCGCGCCAGCTTCCGCCTGGAGCCGCTGCTCCCTGGGACCGGAGAGGCGCTGGGCCCCGCCCGCCTGGCCCACGCCATCGCCCGC
>JBFGDW010000418.1:0-2144 GCA_041580435.1 Candidatus Polarisedimenticolia bacterium
AGCGGTGAAAGCGCCTCGCGGCAGGCGGCCAGGGCGCCGGGAAGATCCCCGGCCTCACGCCGCTCCCGGGCCAGGGCCAGCGCCGCCCAGGCCCGCGCCTCGTCGCCGGCCGCCGCCTCCCGGCGCGCCGCGATGGCCTCCAGCCGGCGGGCCTGGGAGCGGTAGCCCGCCTGGCGCGAGCGGATCTCCAGCTCCACCTCCTCCCCCAGGTCCGGCAGCGCCAGCGCCTCGTCCAGCAGCGCCAGTGCGGCGTCGTGGCGGGCGTCCCGCCGCTCCAGCTCCGCCAGCCCCATGAGCGGCTCGGGCCGGTCCGGCGCCAGCTTGCGGGCCGCCTGGTAGCGCGCCCGCGCCTGCACCCGGTCGTCCCACTCGGCCAGCAGCCCCGCCAGATCCAGGAGCGGCCCCGGGTCCTCCGGCGCGATCCCCGCCGCCTTCTCCAGCAGCGTCGTCGCCTCGGCGCGGCGTCCCAGCTTGCCGTAAGCCACGCCCAGGAAGCGGTAGGCGGCGGCGAAGTCGGGCTGGTAGCGGATCGCCTCCTGGAACAGGGTGATGGCGTCGTCCACCTTCCCCTGGCGCCGGTAGATCTCCCCCAGGTGGACGTACGGCATGGGGAACCCCCGGTTGGCCTCGATGGCCTTGCGGTACTGCTCCACCGCCGCCTCGGTGTCCCCCCTGGCCTCGGCCAGGCGGCCGAGCCCGTCCAGGGCCGGCGCGTAGTTCCCCTGCTGGTTGAGGGCCTTCTGGAACCAGGCCCGGGCCGCGTCGGGATCCCCCTGGCCCAGGGCCACGTCGCCCAGGGCCACGTACACCTGCAGGTAGCGCGGGTCCAGCTCCGCCGCCACCTCCAGCACCGCCCGGGCCTCGCTGTAGCGGCGCAGATCCCGGAGCGCCAGCCCCAGGTAGAAGTGGCCGAAGAAGTCGTTGAGGTTGATGTTGATGGCCGCCGACAGCGCCTCGGCCGCCTCCCTGAGGCGCCCCTCCTGGTAGGCGCGCACGCCGCGGTTCTTGAGCTCGCCGGACTGGCGCCGGGCCTCCTGGGCGGTGAGGACGCCGAAGGTGGGGGCGGCCGCGGACAGGCTCAGGGACAGGGCCAGGAGCGCCTCACCCAAGGTGCGCGCTGATGGCCTCCGCGACCTCCTCGGCGATGCGCCGGATCTCATCGGCGTCGTTCCCCTCGGTCATGACCCTGGCCAGGGACTCGGTGCCACTGTAGCGCACCAGCACCCGCCCCCGTCCGTCCATGGCCGCCTCCGCCTCGCGGATGCGCGGCCCCAGCACGGGATGGGCGTGCAGATCCGGCTTGCTCTTCACCTTGACGTTGAGCAGCACCTGCGGGCACGGCGTGATCCCCTCCACCAGCGATGACAGCGGCCGGTCCCGGGAGCGCCACACCGACAGGAGCATGAGCCCCGTCAGCAGCCCGTCGCCCGTGGTGGAGTGGTCGCGGAAGATGACGTGGCCCGACTGCTCGCCGCCCAGGGCGTGGTCGCCCCGGAGCATCTCCTCCAGAACGTACTTGTCTCCAACCGGCGTGCGCAGCAGGCGTATTCCCTCGCCGGCCAGGCGCTGCTCCAGCCACAGGTTGCTCATGACCGTGGCCACCACCGTGTCATTGCGCAGGCGCCCGCGCCGGCGCATCTCCAGGCCGGTGAGCCACAGGATGAAGTCGCCGTCCAGGACGCGGCCGCGGTCGTCGGCCACCAGGCAGCGGTCGGCGTCGCCGTCGAAGGCCAGCCCCAGGTCGGCGCCGGCCTCCCGCACCGCCGCCGACAGCGCCTCCGGGTGGAGGGAGCCGCAGCCCCGGTTGATGTTGGTGCCGTCGGGTGACGCGGCCAGGAAGGTCGCCTCGGCCCCCACGGCCCGGAACACCTCGGGAGCCACCGACGAGGCGGCACCGTTGGCGCAGTCCACAACCACCTTCACGCCGGCGAGGTTGGGTCCGTTGCGCACCGCGTTCAGCAGGTGCTCCAGGTAGTCCCGGGTCAGCCCCCTGTCCACGGTGATGGCGTCGTGGTGGGGATGGGAGGGGGGAGAGGTCTCCTCGTCCAGGACCATCTCCTCCACCCGGGCCTCGTCGGCGTCGGGAAGCTTGATGCCATCGGCCTGGAAGATCTTGATGCCGTTGTCGGTGTACGGGTTGTGTG
>JBFGDW010000419.1:0-2090 GCA_041580435.1 Candidatus Polarisedimenticolia bacterium
CCGACCAAGGAGACAGCACATGAGCCCGATCCCCAGGATCTTTTCCGGGTTGACCTGCCCGCGCCGGCGCCCCGGCGCCCGGCGATCCCTGGCCGCCTCCGCCCTGGCCCTGGCCGGGCTCCTGGCGGCCTCACCGGCTGCCGCCGCACCCCGGCCCGCTCCCCAGGAGAAGGGGTCCGCCAAGGCTGGCGACAGCTGGCCCACGCGCATTTACCGCGTCCAGCACATCAAGCCCATGGACGCCATCATGGTGGCCCACCAGATCTGCCTGGCAGAGCTCACCGAGCAGGAGTGCCGCCACGCCATGGAGTCGCAGAACTGGTTCAGCTACACCACCCGGCCCGCCATGCACGACAAGATCGCCGCCGCGCTGGCCCGGGCCGACGTGCAGCCCCCCAGCCTGGACCTGCGCATCGTCCTGCTGGTGGCCGGCCCCGAGGAGGCGCCCGCGCCCAAGCTTCCCGACGCCGAGGCGCGGGCGCTGGCAGACGTGCAGAAGATCCTGCCCTACAAGGGATACAAGCTGCTCCAGGCGGGGCTGGTGCGGACGCGGGACCGGGCCAACCTGCGCATGGGGCAAAACCCGTCCTACGAGGCACAGGTGGAGCTGGACTGGCCCCAGGACCCGGCGGCCGGCTCGGTCCAGGTGCGCCGCTTCGGCTTGGTCCGCCACTCCGAGCGCCGCGTCCGCCAGGAGGCTGCCCAGCCCGGCGGCACCCCCGGCGCCGAGTGGGAGCGGATCAACGAGGAGGTCCTGGCCACGCGTTTCACCATGGAGATCGGCGAGACCGTGGTGGTGGGCACCTCCCGCCTGGACGGGGACGACCGCGCCCTCATCGTGCTGCTCACCGCCAAGCCCTGAGCTGTCAGAGCCCGCCGCCACCCGCGGTCCGCATGGCACCTCCCGGGCGTGGCCGGCCGGCGGCGGGCTACAATCCCGCCGGGAGGGGACATGGGCGGCAAGCGGATCGTGGTGCTGGGCGCCGGGCTGGTGGGACACCTGCTGGTGGAGGACCTGCTGGCGGAGGAGGGGGCCGAGGTCGTCGCCGCGGACCGTGACCAGGCCGCGCTGGACCGGTTGCCCGCCGCCCCAAACCTCACCCGGCGCCAGGCCGACCTGTCCCGGCCCGGGGAGGTGCGCGGCCTGCTGGCCGGCGCTGGCCTGGCGGTGGGAGCGGTGCCGGGGTTCCTGGGGCGGGGCGTGCTGGAGGCGGCCATCGCCGCCCGCTGCCCGCTTGTGGACATCTCCTTCTCCCCCGAGGATCCCCTGACGCTCCACCCGGCGGCGGTGGAGGCCGGCGTCCCGGTGGTGGTGGACTGCGGTGTGGCCCCCGGGCTGTCCAACCTGCTGGCCGGGCGCGAGGTGGCCGCTCTGGAGCGGGTGGCGAGCGTCCGCATCCTGGTGGGAGGCCTCCCGGTGCAGCGCACCTGGCCCTACGAGTACCGCTTCGTCTTCTCTCCCACCGACGTCATGGAGGAGTACACGCGCCCCTGCCGCTACCGGGAGGGAGGGGAGGAGCGCACGGTGGCGGCCCTCACCGACGTGGAGCAGGTGGAGTTTCCCGGCCTGGGGACACTGGAGGCGTTCAACACCGACGGCCTGCGCACCCTTCTTGCCACACTGGACGCGCCCGACCTGAGGGAGAAGACGCTGCGCTACCCCGGCCACGCCGAGAAGATGCTCCTGCTGCGCGCCACCGGGTTTTTGAGCGACACCCCGGTGACTGCAGGCGGCACCCAGGTCGCGCCGCGGAAGGTCACCGAGGCCCTTCTCGGCGATCTCCTGCGCCTCGGCGCAGGCGAGGCCGACCTCACCGTGCTCCGGGTGGAGGTGGTGGGCCTGAGGGATGGCCGGCGGAGACGCGTGACCTGGGACCTGCTGGACCGTCGTCCTCCCGGCGGCCCCACCTCCATGGCCCGCACCACCGCCTACCCGTGCGCCGCGGTGGCGAACCTGGTGCGGACGGGCCGCTGGCGGACCCCCGGCGTGCACGCGCCGGAGATCCTGGTCAGGGACGAGAGCCTCACCGCGGCCATCCTGGAGGGTCTGGCCCGGCGCGGCGTGCACCCCCAGCGCCGCGAGGAGGCGC
>JBFGDW010000420.1:0-1975 GCA_041580435.1 Candidatus Polarisedimenticolia bacterium
ACCACCACGGGCAGGTCCTTCTCCTTGTGGTAGGCCAGCGC
The DNA here is from genome assembly GCA_041580435.1 of Candidatus Polarisedimenticolia bacterium. Taxonomy (GTDB): domain Bacteria; phylum Acidobacteriota; class Polarisedimenticolia; order SMYD01; family SMYD01; genus JBFGDW01. Next base: position 42 of record JBFGDW010000420.1, read on the forward strand.
CAGGAACTCATCGATGGCCTTGGAGCAGGCGTAGGCCCAGCGGCCCCGCACCGTGGGCCCCATGACCAGGTCGTCATCCTCGGAGAACGGGATCTTGGCCGCCTTGCCGTACACCTCCGAGGTGGAGGCCACGAAGACCTTCTTGTTCTTCTTGGCGGCCAGGGCGAGGACGTTCTCTGTTCCCTTCACGTTGGTCTCGATGGTGTAGACCGGACTCTTGACGATGAGCCGGACCCCCACTGCCGCCGCCAGGTGATAGACCAGGTCCGCCCGGTCCACCAGCTCGGCCAGGACCGGCAAGTTCATGACGGTGTCGATGGTGTAGGCGAAGGCCGAGTGCCCCTTCAGGTGGGCGATGTTGTCCACGGACCCCGTGGAGAGATCGTCGATGATCTCCACGGTGTCGCCGCGATGGAGATGGGCTTCGGCCAGGTGCGAGCCGATGAAGCCCGCCCCGCCGGTGATGAGGACCCTCATGCTGCGGTACCCCCTGGATGGACAGCCGTATATATACCCTCAAAGGCGGGCTTTTCAACCCGCCGGCGCCGCAGGAACGTGTAAACTGCCCCGTTTTTCGGAGGTTTATCGGTCTTGAGCCCTCAGGGTGTAGGGGAAAGCACCGACCCGGCGGCCGCGCCCATGCGCCCCGCCCCCACACTCTATCGCAAGATCCTCACCCTGGGCCGGCACACCGTGGTCTACGGCCTCGGCTCGGTGGCCACGCGCCTGCTGGGCTTCCTCCTCATCCCGGTCTACACCCGCTACATGACGCCCGCCGACTACGGCGTCATGGCCATCTGCACCACCTCCTTGGCGGTGCTCAAGATCATCGCCACGGCCGGCGTTCCGTCGGCCATGTTCCGTTCCTACCTGTTGGCATCGCGCAGCGAGGCCGATCGCGAGCGGGTGGTGGGCACCTCCCTGCTCGTCATGCTGGCCCTGGCGCTGCCCCTGACGGCCGGCCTGGTGCTGGGACGGGAGCCCCTGGGTCGGCTGCTATTCGGGGACGGCGGCCGGAGCGGCTTCGTCGTCCTCATCGCCGCCGTCACGCTGCTGTACGTGGTGCAGGCGGCGCGTGACGCCCACTTCCGCATGCACGATCAGTCCCACCGCTACGCCCTGTTCACCCTTCTGGCCTTCGCACTGAACCTGGCCGCGGCCCTCTACTTGGTGGTGGGACGTGGCCAGGGGGCGTGGGGGGCCGTTCTGGCCAGCGTCCTGGCCACGGCGGTCATGGCGGCGCTCTTCCTCCCCTGGGCCGTGGGACGCATCCGGTGCGGCCCCTCCCGCGCCGTGGTGGACGATCTCCTCTCCTTCGGGCTGCCGCTCATCCCCGCCGCCCTGGCGTTGTGGGTCATGAATCTGAGCGACATCCACATTGTGCGCTACTTCCATGGCGAGGCGGCCACGGGCCTCTACAACCTGGGGTACCGCTTCGGCCTGGGGATCTACATCCTGACCAGCGCCTTCAAGCTGGCGTTCCCCAAGCTCATGTTCTCCGAGGCCGACAAGCCAGGCGCCGCGGCACTCTTCTCCCGGCTGGCGACCTATCACGCCGCCGGCCTGGGATTCATCTGCCTGGGCGTCTCGCTCTTTGCTCCCGAGATCATCCTTGTGGCCGATGCCCGCTTTCACGTCGCCTGGCCCGTGATCCCCCTGGCGGTGTTCGCCTACTACTTCTTCGGGCTGGTCTCCATCCTGGAGGTGGGGCTGGACATCCACAAGAAGACCGGCGTGCTGGCGGCCCTGTTCGTGGGCGGTGCGGCCTTCAACGTGGGGCTTAACCTGCTGCTGGTGCCGCGGTACGGGATGCTGGCCGCCGCCGCCACCACCCTGGCGACCTACGTGCTCCTGCCTGCTGCCGTCCACCTGGCCTCCAACCGTTACTTCCCGGTGCGCCTGGAGTGGGGCCGCCTGGCGCGGGTGGGGATCGG
>JBFGDW010000421.1:0-1934 GCA_041580435.1 Candidatus Polarisedimenticolia bacterium
CGGCTCCAGGCGCTGGAGGAGGCCAGCCGCCTGCACCTGGCCCAGGGGAACCGGGAGCAGGGGGTGGAGCTGCTGCGGCGCACCGTGGAGGCCGAGCCCCTCAACGAGGAGGCCTCGGCCCGCCTCATGACGGAGCTGGGGGCGGCGGGCAACCGGAGCGGCGTGGAACGGGAGTTCCAGCGCCTGACCGCCCGCCTTCAGGCCGACCTGGAGGCGGAGCCCCTGCCGGAGACGCGGGCCGCCTACCAGGCCGCCCTGGGCGGGGGTGAAGGGGCCGGCGAGGTGGCCAGACGGCCTCCCCGGGCCCGCCGCCGGGCCGGTCCTGGAAAAAGCGGACAAAAAGGGTCCTGAATTGTGGTAAGGTGAGGCCGCGGACCGCGCCCGGGGGGGCTGTGTCCTGATGCCTGCGATTCTAAAGATGAGACGTCTCTTCATCCGCCCGGGCCTGTGCGGCCTGCTGGCCCTCGGCCTCGTAGTGCCGGCGGCCGCCCCAGCGGGCGTCTACGTCACCGAGGCATCGGGGATCCGCTGGAACGACGTGGGCGGCATCCGTTGGAACGACGTGGGCGGCATCCGCTGGAACGATGTGGGCGGTATCCGCTGGAACGACGTGGGCGGGATCCGCTGGAACGACGTGGGGGGCGTGCTCTTCACCGACGCCTCCGGTATCCGCTGGAACGACGTGGGCGGGATCCGCTGGAACGACGTGGGCGGCCTGGCCTTCGACGACGCCCTGGCCACCGGCGGCGTGAGTCTGGACCTGGAGCTGCTGAGCCTGGTCTCCACCCTGCCCGACACCTCCTCCATCAACGTCATCGTCACCTACCGGGCGGCACCCACCCCGGCGGATCTGGCGGATCTGCAGGCGCTGGGGATCCCCGGCGGCACCCTCTTCCGTCAGCTCCCCATGGTGGTGGTCAACGCCACCAAGAACCAGATCGCCGCCATGGCGGCACTGCCGGCGGTGCGCTCGGTCTTCGCCAACCGCACCCTCTCGTTCTTCGACGCCACCAGCCGCGCCCTCATCGGGGCCACCGAGGCCGGGACCGACCCGGCGCTGGCGGCCCCCGGCGGAGGCCCGCTCACCGGCGAGGGCGTGACCATCGCCGTGCTGGACAGCGGCGTGGACGGCACCCACCCGGACCTGCCCTCGGGCTCCAAGGTGCTGGAGAACGTGCGCCTGGCAGGGGCGGTGGGGACCGGGCCCGGGTTCATGCCTCCGGCGTACGTCGAGGGGCAGGCCAACAGCGATCTGGTGCTGGGACACGGCACCTTCGTGGCCTCGGTGGCCGCCGGCAGCGGCGCGGCCAGCTCGGGGCTGTACAAGGGGGTCGCGCCAGGCGCTGGCATCCTCGCCCTGTCGGCAGGCGACCTCTACATCATCCACGTGCTGGAGGGGTTCGACTACATCCTGGACAACGCGGTGCGCTTCGGCGTGGGGGTGGTGAACTGCTCCTGGGGAAATACCGGCTTCTTTGACCCCGACGACCCGGTGAACGTCGCCACCCGCATTCTCCATGACGCGGGCATCGTGGTGGTGTTCGCGGCGGGAAACCATGGCCCGTCCCCGGACACCATGAACCCCTACGCCATCGCGCCGTGGGTCATCGGCGTGGGCTCCACCAGCGGCGGCGGCGCCCTGTCGCCGTTCTCCTCCCGGGGGATCTTCGAGGAGCTCATCGTCCATCCGGTGCTGGTGGCGCCAGGCGAGGGGATCGTCGCCGCCAAGCCGGCGGGCCTGGCCGCGGTGGCCGGAGTGGCCGGGGCGGTGCAGCCTCCCTCCTCGCTCCCCGCCGGGCTAGCGGACCTCTACACCACCGCCAGCGGCACCTCCTTCGCCGCGCCACACGTGGCCGGCGACGAGGCGCTGCTGCGCCAGATGGACCCCACCCTGGGCCCGGATGCCATCAAGCGCCTCCAGCAGGCCACGGCCA
>JBFGDW010000422.1:0-1916 GCA_041580435.1 Candidatus Polarisedimenticolia bacterium
AGGGCCAGGAAGTTCTGGTTCGCCTTGAGGTCCGAATAGGCCTCGGCCAGGGCGAACAGCTTGCCGAGCGCGGCCCCGAGGATGCCCTCGGCCTGGCCCGCCTCTCCAGGCGTCTTGGCGCCGACGGCGGCGGCACGCGCCTGGATGACGGCGTCGAGCGTCTCCTTCTCGTGCTTCGCGTAACCCTTGACGGTCTCGACGAGGTTGGGGATCAGGTCGTGCCGGCGCTTGAGCTGCACGTCGATCTGGGCCCAGGCCTCCTTCACACGGTTCCGCAGGCTGACCAGGCTGTTGTACAGCCCGATGACCGCCAGGCCCACGGCGGCGATGAGGACCAGCAGGATCACGAGCCCCAGCATGTTCACTCTCCTCCCTGCCGGCTGCTCCGCTCATGCCGGAACAGCTCGGCGAAGAAGCCGGCCACCACACCTTCCTCGCCGGCTGTAAAGGCGCCCATCACCTCCTCCATCTCACCTCGATCGAACCAGAGACCGTGGCCCCGGGGACACCGGTCCAGGATCACGGACGGGGACGGGCCGGCCTGGATCTCCCGCAGGCGGCGGGGGCAGCGCGGGCAGCGCCTGGAGGTGCGCCGGCCGTCCCGGACCGCGTGCAGGGCCGCCGTCAGCCCCCCGGCTGGGGATCCGGACAGCAGGCACAGGGTCTCCAGCTCGCCGGAGTCCAGCCACGTTCCCCGGCACCCCGCGCAGTGATCGATCTCCACGCCCTCAAGCTGGAAGGCGACCATGGACACGCCGCAGGCGGGGCACATGACGGTGCGGCAGTGTAGTCCCCCCGACCCGCCAAGGGAAGGGCCGCACTTGCGGCGGCGGCTCGGGGTGGCCTAGACTCGCGCCATCGTCCCGTCTGAACGGTCGTGTCAGACGTTCCCTGGCCAACGAAACCGCCCGCGACCCTGACGGCCGGACGCTTGCTTGTGAACCGTGGGGAGGAGGAAAGAGGAGCATGGACGAGAACCTCAAGTGGTGGATGGAAGCTGCGTTCCGCTGGATCCACGTGGTGGCCGGCGTCATGTGGATCGGCCACCTCTACTTCTTCAACTTCGTCAACAGCCACGTGGCCAAGACCTTCGACGCCGACTCCAAGAAGAAGGTGGTCCCCGAGCTCATGCCCCGGGCGCTGTACTGGTTCCGCTGGGGCGCCGCCTACACCTGGGTGAGCGGCATCCTCCTGCTGGGCCTGGTCTACTACATGAACCAGGGCGCCTACTTGCTCCAGGGCGGGACGGATCTGGGCGTGGGCACGGCCACGGCCATCAGCCTGGCCAGCATGGTGCTGGGCTTCCTGGTCTACGACATCCTCTGGAAGACCCCCCTCAAGGCCAACCCCCTGGCCGGCACGGTGGTCTCGGTGGTCCTCCTGGCCGCCGCGCTGTGGGGCCTGCAGAGCATGGGCTTCTCCGAGCGGGCGGTGTTCATCCACGTGGGGGCCATCTTCGGGACCGCCATGGCCGCCAACGTGTGGATGCGCATCTGGCCCGCCCAGCGCAAGATCATCAGCGCCATCAAGGCGGGACAGGCCCCCGACGCCGCCCTGCCGGCGCTGGCGGGACTGCGCTCCAAGCACAACACCTACATGTCGGTGCCGCTGATCTTCGTCATGGTCAGCAATCACTACCCCACCATCCTGGGCCTGGGCTGGCACGCCGCCGTGGGGTTCGTGGTCGTTGGCTTCATCCTGTGCTGGCTGCTGTACGCCAAGTCCGGATCGGCGGCCACGGCGAAGTTCTAGCCCTTGCCTGAGAGGGGTGGGGCCCGCCGGCCCCGCCCCTCCCGCCTCCGCGATCCTCTGGAGCCGCCCCCCCGGCTGCCGTATGATCGGGAGCATGGACTCCCCCCCCGACGCGCCGGGCGCAGCCCGGCGGATCGCCCACTATCTGCTGGAGCGCAGGCTGG
>JBFGDW010000423.1:0-1882 GCA_041580435.1 Candidatus Polarisedimenticolia bacterium
CCGTAGGGTAGGGGAACCCCCACCTTGACCTCGTTGAGCCCGATGCGGGCGCCCTGGCGCAGGATGCGCCAGTCCGCATTGAGACTCATGACGCAGCCGCCGGCCACCGCGTGGCCGGAGAGGGCTGCCACCACCGGCTTGGGATAGGTATAGAGGGAGAGCATGGTGGAGCCGAAGTGATCCATGAACTCCTCCATGGCGGACCGGTCCAGCTCCAGCAGCTCCTGCAGGTCCAGCCCGGGGGAGAAGAGCTTCCCGCCCGATGCCAGCACCACCGCGTCCACCTCGGGGTTCTCCTCCGCCTCACTGAGGGTGGCGGCCAGGGCGGTGAGCAGATCCTCGTTGATGGCATTGCCGTGGCGCGCGCTCATGCGCACCACGCCCACGCGGCCTTCCACGGTGCAGGTGACGGCGGGCTGGGCTCGGGTCATGGAGTCCTCGTGGTGGGGGCCGGCACAGTCTACGCCAGCCGCCGCCGGGAGGGAAGGCGGGTAAAACGCCGCGGGAATGGCAGAGGGTCTGCGGCGGTTGGCGCTGCCGCGAGGAGACGCATGGGACGTGGCACGGCCGGCGGGGCCTCGGCTAGGCTGGTGGCGGCCGTCGGACGACGCAGGAGGACCCATGGGATACCTGGAGACTGCCCGCGACTTCTACCGGGAGGCGGCCCTGCGGCCCGAGGCCGGCCTCTGCTGCACCACGGCTCCGGTCTGGAGCTTGCCCGATCTCAGAATCCCGCACCCCATGCTGGAGATGAACTACGGCTGCGGGACCACGGTCCATCCCCGGGATCTGGCAGGGCAGCCGTCGGTGCTGTACGTGGGCGCCGGGGGCGGGATGGAGCTGATCCAGTTCGCCTACTTCAGCCGCCGCCCCGGGGCGGTGGTGGGGATCGAGCCGGTGGCCGAGATGCGCGCCGCGGCCACCCGCAACCTGGAGGAGGCTGCCCAGGTGAACCGGTGGTTTCGCCCCGAGTTCGTGGAGATCCGGGACGGGGACGCCCTGGAGCTGCCGGTGGCAGATGGCAGCGTGGACGTGGCCGCCCAGAACTGCCTGTTCAACATCTTCCAGGAGGCGGAGCTGCGCCGGGCCCTGGCCGAGATCGGGCGCGTGCTGCGCCCGGGCGGCCGCTTCGTGACATCGGACCCCATCGCCCCCGCGCCCCTGCCGGCCCACCTGGCCGGCGACGCGCGCCTGCGGGCCATGTGCCTGTCCGGCGCCCTCACCTATGAGGCGTTCATGGCCAGGCTGGTGGCAGCCGGCTTCGGGACCATCGAGGTCCGTGCCCGGCGCCCCTACCGCGTCCTGGACCCGGAGCGCTATGGCGTGGCGGAGCCGATCCTGCTGGAGAGCGTGGAGGTGGCCGCGGTGAAGGAGCCGGTCCCCGACGATGGCCCCTGCATCTTCACCGGACGCACCGCCATCTACTTCGGCGGTGAGGAGGCGCTGGACGATGGCCGCGGGCATGTCATGGCCCGGGACCAGCCCCTGTCCGTCTGCGACAAGACCGCGACCCAGCTGGAGGCGCTGGGCCGGAGCGACCTTCTGGTCACCCCATCGACCTTCTTCTACGACGGCGGCGGCTGCTGCTAGCGGCGGCGGCCGGCCGTGCCCGGCGCACGGGAGCGTGAGCGGGGCGGCGGCAGCGTCTCCCGCAAGCTGGCGGGCGAGGTGCGCCTCACCGCCGCCGGACTGACCGCCGAGTACCCGAGCCTGGTCTGGACCGGCGCCGAGTACGGCCTGGCCTGGACCCAGCTGGATCTGTCCAGCAGCCCGTTCTTCCAGGTGCGCTTCCTCCGGGTGCACGAGATGGGCTTCCCCCTGGGGGATCCGGTGCTGGTGTCCCTGGGCGCCGGTGACGCCTGGCGGCCCGCCCTGGCCTGGA
>JBFGDW010000424.1:0-1831 GCA_041580435.1 Candidatus Polarisedimenticolia bacterium
CGCGGCAGCAGCGCTGGCCGGGGTGGACTGGATCCAGATCCGCGAGAAGGGGATGGGCGGGGCCGCGCTCCTGGAGCTGCTGCGCCAGGTGCGGGCGGCGGTGGCGCAGGCCGCCGGGCCGCGGGGGCCCGTGCCGGTCCTGGTCAATGGCCGCCTGGACGTGGCGCTGGCTGGCGGGGCGGACGGCGTGCACCTGCCGGCCCGGGGCCTCCCGGCGGCCGATGTGCGCCGGCTGGCGCCGCGGCCGTTCCTGGTGGGGGTGTCGGCCCACACACCGGCGGAGCTGGCTGCCGCCGCGGCAGCCGGCGCTGACTATGCCCTTTACGGGCCGGTCTTCCCCACCGCCTCCCACCCGGGGGCGGCGCCCCTGGGCCGCGCCGGGCTGGCAGCGGCCCTCGCCGGGGCTCTGCTGCCGGTCTGGGCCATCGGCGGCGTGAGCCCGGGGACGGCGCAGGATCTGGCAGGTCTGCCCCTGGAGGGGTGCGCCGCCATCCGCTCCCTCCTCCTGGCCCCCGACCTGCCGGCGGCTGTGGCGGCGCTGCGCGCCGTCCCTACCAGTCCGCCTTCACCGCCACGAACTGGGTGAGGGGGCCGCGGCGCACGAAGAAGACCACCTCCCGCGGCCGCCTGGCCCGGACCTCCTCCATGACCTCGCGGTAGCTCTCCACGCTGGCCACGTCCCGGCCGTCGATCTGCATGATGACGTCGTTGAGGCTGATGCCGCCCACGTCGGCCCAGCCTGCGTTCTCCACCTCGGCCACGAACACTCCCCGCGTGCTGGACGGCATGTTGGTGGCCTGGAGGAAGTCGAAGGTGATCTCCTTCACCGTCAGTCCGAACGTCTCGTCCTTCTCCTCCTCGGCCAGGTAGACGGTCTTGGGCCGGCTGGCCAGGGTGAGGGGCACCAGGCGCTGGGACCCGTCCCGGAACACCAGCAGGGGGACCTCCCGCCCCACCCCCGCGGTCTGCACCATGTCCCGGAACCGCCCCAGGTCCTTCTGCTCCCGCACCGGCACCGGGGCGTGGTCCACCTGCAGGATCACGTCGCCCACCTGCAGGCCGGCGGCCTCGGCCGGGGAGCCATCCAGCACCGCGCCGATGACCACCCCTCCCGGGCCGGGGACGCGCCAGTAATCCGCCAGCTCCCGTGACAGGGGTTGCATGATGATCCCGAGCCAGCCCCGGTTGGACCACTCGTTCTCGTCGATGGGGGGCGGGGAGGCCAGCCGCTCGGCCAGCAGGCCCCGGTAGGGGAAGACCACCGGGTAGCCGGGACGCTGGCCCTGGGACAGGGACGAGAACAGGGACAGCACGTTGCCGGCGGCGGCCATGTCCGAGGGGCCGGCCGGCGGGTTGACCAGGGTGTCCTCGCCCACGATCCCCAGCGCATCCCCCTTGAGGCTCACCACCAGCCCGCCGATGGTGAGATCCTGCACCAGGGTGTCCACCGTGAACATGGTGTGGGGACGGTTGAGCACGGCGGCGATGCGCGTCTCGGTGAAGGTGGGGGCGCGGCGGTGCTGCTCCCCCAGCAGGCCCAGGAGCAGCACCCGCTCCCCCGGGACCGGCGCGCGCCGGGCGAAGGTCACGCCACGGGCAGGGAACTCCTCGGGCCGCTCCAGGCGCAGGAAGGCCAGGTTGAGGGCCCGGTCCAGCCCCACGGCCCGGGCCCGGTGATCGCCGCCGCCGGGCGGCCGGATGGTGAACGCCACCGGCACGAAGATCTGCCGGGGGTCCCCCTCCAGGTCGGGGAAGACATCGGCCATGGTCACCACCAGGCCGTCGCTCCCCACCAGGACGCCGCACATGACCCCCTCGACCTTGTCCCCCA
>JBFGDW010000425.1:0-1808 GCA_041580435.1 Candidatus Polarisedimenticolia bacterium
CACGTTGTCTGATCATTCCTCCGCCGTCGCCCACCACTTCGACAGCGCCGAGCAGCAGCACCATGCCTCGTTCCTGGGGATGTGGCTGTTCCTGGTCACCGAGATCATGTTCTTCGGCGGCCTGTTCGCCGGCTACACCGTCTACCGCCGCGCCAACCCGGCGGCCTTCGCCGACGCCAGCGCCCACCTGGATGTCTTTCTGGGCGGCTTCAACACCGCCATCCTTATCGGCAGCAGCCTGACCATGGCCCTGGCGGTGCACGCGGCCCAGACCGGGCGCAAGAACCGCCTGGTGGCCTGCTTGCTGCTGACCATCGGGCTGGGGGCGGTCTTCCTGGGGGTGAAGGCGGTGGAGTACTCCCACAAGTACCACGAGCACCTCATCCCCGGCGCGTCGTTCCAGTACGACGCCCCCGTCCACGCCGCCGGGGCCGAGATCTTCTTCTCGTTCTACTTCGCCATGACCGGCATGCACGCCGCCCACATGGTCATCGGCATCGTCATCATGCTCATCCTGGTGCACCAGTCTCTCAAGGGTCGCTACACGCCGGCCTACTTCAACCCGGTGGAGGTCACCGGGCTGTACTGGCACTTCGTGGACATCGTCTGGATCTTCCTGTTCCCCCTGCTGTACCTGCTGGGACGCCACTGAGGAGCGCGCGCTGATGTCCGGACACGTGGTCCCCATCAAGATCTACATGGCCATCTTCGTGGCCCTCATGGTGCTCACCGGCGTCACCGTCTGGGTGGCCTACCTGGACCTGGGCCTGTTCAACAACGTGGTGGCCCTGGGCATCGCCACCTTCAAGTCCGCCCTGGTGGTGCTCTACTTCATGCACGTCCGCTACAGCCCCCGCCTGGTCTTCCTGGTGGCCGTGACCGGCTTCGCCTGGCTGGCGGTCCTCCTCGTCCTCACCCTCAGCGACTACACCAGCCGCGGCTGGCTGCCCTTTCCGGGGAAATAGGTCCTCCCTGCACCCTCCGGCCGCCCGAGCCCCGTGGCCCTGGGCGTTGTCAGAAGATTCCGCTTGACTACAGGATATGCAGGCCCGTAGGGCGCGCCTGGGGTTTTCCCCCGATTTGACAGAGAACGACTTTCGCTGGCAATCTATCCAGCCGCCGCTCGCGCGCCATGGATGGCACGCATCGTCAATCCAGTCTTTTGGAGGGGAGCCAGTGGACAAGCATCGCATCTACTCGATGGCATTTGCCAAGGTCTATCCCATGTACGTTCAGAAGGCGGAGCGGAAGGAACGTGGCAAGAAGGAAGTTGACCAGATCATCTACTGGCTGACGGGCTATGACCAGGCCGGGCTGAAGGACCAGATCAAGAGGGAGACGGACTTCAAGACCTTCTTCGCCGAAGCCCCGGCCCTCAATCCCAAGCGCTCGCTCATCAAGGGCGTGGTGTGCGGTGTCCGGGTCGAGGAGGTCAAGGAGCCGCTCATGAAGAAGATCCGCTATCTGGACAAGCTGATCGACGAGCTCGCCAAGGGGAAGGCGATGGAGAAGATCCTGCGGCAGTAGTCGCGCCAAACGGCCCAGACCGGCATGCACGCGCGTCCCATCATGCTGTTTTCCGGCACCTGACGGTTCTGCCGCTGGGCGGCGCGTGTCGTCGCCAGGCTGGACCGGCGCGGGCAGCTCGCCCTCGTGCCCCTCGCCGACGAGGAGGCAGGCCGCCTGCTCGCCTCGGTGCCGGAGGGGCATCGCTCCGCCTGCTGGTGGCTCGTGGTGTGCGACGGCACGCCGGTGGCGGGCGACTCCGGGGGCGGCGTGCGGGTCCTGTCCGAGCTCCGGCTCACCCG
>JBFGDW010000426.1:0-1802 GCA_041580435.1 Candidatus Polarisedimenticolia bacterium
GGATCGACTCGCGCCGCAGCATCTCCATGATGCCGGCCGGGGTGCACGGCACCAGGGCCGGCCGCCCCTGGGCCAGGGCGCCGGCGTTGACCGGGTGGAAGCCGTCCACGTCCTTGGCCGGATCCACCGCGGCCAGCACCTGGGCGGCATCCACGCCGCGAGGGAGGGGGAGCTGCACCAGGATGCCGTCCACTTCGGGGTCGGCGTTGAGGGCGCGGACACGCTCCAGCAGGCCGGCGGTGGTCACGCTGGCCGGGGCCCGATCCACCCGGGAGCGGATGCCGGCCTCCTGGCAGGCCCGGTCCTTGCTGCCCACGTAGACCTGGGACGCGGGGTCCTCGCCGGCCAGGATGACGGTGAGGCCCGGCGCCGGCGCGCCCTCCCGGGCCAGGTCCGCCACCTCGGTCGCCACCTCGGCCCGCAGGGTCGCCGCCAGGGCGGCGCCATCCAGTCGCCGGGCGGTCATGGCGCGCCCCCGGCCCGCTTCTTCCCCTTCTCCTCCAGCACGGCCCGGTAGGGCACGGTCATCCGCAGGCGCTCGCCGGCCAGGGACAGGCCGTCCAGATCCAGCACGAACTCCTTGAAGGCGTCGGGCATGCGGGTGTAGACCAGCAGCTTGCTCAGCCGCTCCCCGGGCAGGATGCTCTCGGAGGTGTCCAGGGAGGCGCGCACGAGCCGGTCGGCGGCGGCCCGGTCCAGGCCCGATTTCTCCGCCGCGGCCCTGAGGCAGAGGAAGTCGCAGGGCGTGGACTGGCTCACCGGGCGGCGGGTGATGAAGAAGAAGCTCTGGGGGCGGATCTGCAGGGGCGCGTCGCCGGTGTTCTCCAGGCGCACCAGGAAGGTGAAGACGCGCCAGCCGATGACATCCTCGTGAAAGGGGTCGGCGTCGGGCAGCCCCGCCGAGGCCAGGAAGAGGCGCCGGCGCCGCGCGTCCAGCAGCTCGATCTCCACCTGCAGGGCGTCGCCCCGGTAGGAGACGCGCTCGCCGCGGATACTCAGGCCTTCCTGGGCGTCCTTGGGGTCCGGCACCCAGGCCCCCGCGGCGGGGTGGCGGGCCGCCAGGGCCGGTCCGGGCAGGGCCAGGGACAGCGCCAGCAGGGCCGCTCCAGGGCGTGACAGCAGGCTCACAGGAGATCCCCCATGATCAGGCGCGCCATTATAGGCACACGCCGCCAGGATCGGGTTATGCTGTGCGCCGGAGGTGGCACGATGATGAAGAGACGCGCATTCCTCGGCGCCGCGGGGCTGGGAGCGGCCGGCTCGGCCCTGGGCGGGCTCGCCGCCGGCCAGCGCAAACCGCCGCTGGCGAGCCCGGCCCCGGCGAGCCGGTCGGCCTCGCTCTTCCTGCCCGAGGACGATCTCGCCCCGGCCCGCTTCGACCGGCTTCCCCTGGACTGGAACAAGGAGCGGGTGCGGGTCCTCACCGAGCGGCTCGCGGCCGAAGGCATCGAGGGGATCCTGCTCACCGACCGGTGGAACATCATCTATTTCACCGGCCTGTGGCACAGCACCACCGAGCGCCTGTTTTACGTCTTCTTCCCCACCAGCCGCCCGGAGCCCATCTGGTTCTACCCGGGGCTGGACCGGGATCTGGTCACCAGCTGGTGGCACGCCGACGGCGACATGTACTTCGACTGGCACCACGGCGAGGGAGCCTTCCCCCACCTGGGGAAGGTGCAGATGGGCGCCAAGGTGGACCTGTGGGACTGGGTCATGCGGGGACTCAAGCGGCGCGGCCACGCCGGCCGCCGGCTGGCCGTGGACGGCGAGCTGACCCCCTCGGCCCAGAAGACCGTGGTGGA
>JBFGDW010000427.1:0-1602 GCA_041580435.1 Candidatus Polarisedimenticolia bacterium
CGGCGAGGTTGGTAGCGCTACGGGGATTCGAACCCCGGTTTGATGGCTGAGAACCACCCGTCCTAACCCCTAGACGATAGCGCCACGGCGAGAAAATCTAACCCATGGGCCGCGGCGGTGTCAACGCGCGGCCCCGCGCGATCCGGGCACGGAGCGCCGGACATTTCCACAGGATCTGTGGAGAACCGGGGGGAGATGGCGTCCCGAGGCTGGACGGCCGTGCCTTCCACCGGTCTGCACAGCTTCCGGTTCGTCTCCCCTGTTCTGTTTCTTGACACCCTCACCCGCGGGCCTAGATTCAACGGGGAGGCTCCCCTTGGCTGACACCGAGCTCATCACCGACGGACCGCCAGAGGCCGCCGACCTCCGCCGCATGCTGTCCTCGCCCCTGCGGCTGGCCCTGCTGTCCATCATCCGCCGCCAGCCTGGCGAGAAGTACGACCTGGACGCCCTGGCGCGGAAGACGGGCCGCCTGCGGGTGGATGTGGAGAAGTGCCTGGCCCCGCTGGTGGATCTGGACCTGGTGTCGGTCTCCCTGGACCCTCGGACCGAGTCGCGCCTCTTCGCCTACCAGCCGGGCGTGGCGACCCTGGAGGAGCTCATCGACTCGGTCATGAAGCAGGAAAACGGGCACCTGACCAGGGCCACCGAGGCGGGGGACAAGTACTTCGAGGGGATGATCGGCCGGGACGAGAAGATGCTGGTGGTCTTCGAGATGATCCACACCGTGGCCAAGTCGGACATCTCGGCCCTGATCCTGGGGGCCACCGGGACGGGCAAGGAGCTGGTGGCCCATGCCATCCACGACCTGTCCCCCCGGGCCAGCCACCAGTTCCACGCCATCAACTGCGCATCGCTGCCGGAGAACCTGTTCGAAGCGGAGCTGTTTGGCTACGAGAAGGGCTCGTTCACCTCGGCCCACCGGCGCAAGATCGGCCGGCTGGAGCTGGCGGACGGGGGGACGCTCTTCCTGGACGAGATCGGCGAGCTGAGCCTGCCCATGCAGGTCAAGCTGCTGCGGGTGCTGGAGAATCGCAGCTTCGAGAGGATCGGCGGCACCCAGACCCTCAACACCAACTTCCGGCTGGTCTGCGCCACCAACCGGTCCCTGGAGGACATGGTGGCCCGGGGCGAGTTCCGGGAAGATCTGTACTACCGCATCAATGTCTTCCCCATCCGCCTCCCGTGCCTCAAGGAGCGCCCCGGAGATATCCCCATCCTGGCCCGGGAGTTCCTGCGCAAGTTCTGCCAGGAGAACGACCTGCCCGACGGTTCACGGACCTTTGCCGATGACGCCGTCGCCGAGCTGGTGGGGTACGAGTGGCCGGGGAACATCCGGGAGCTGGAGAACGTGGTGCAGCGCGCCGCAGTCATGGCCGGCGACGCCCCCATCACCGCTCGCAACCTGCGCCTGATCCTCGGCTCGGGGGCCGGCGTGGTGGCGGCCCGGGACCGGGAGGCGATCAAGTCCCTGCGGGACGTTGAGCGGGAGCACGTGGCCCGGACCCTCACCGCCATGGGCTGGAACATCAAGGCGTCGGCGGAGATCCTGGGGATCTCCCGCGTCACCCTCTACAAGAAGATCAAGGACTACTGCCTGCA